>JAZUBI010000198.1:0-6729 GCA_045638385.1 Eubacteriales bacterium | reverse complement strand
TGGGGTTTTGGGGGTGTGGGGGGATTTTTTCCCCGGAAAATCCCCCCACGCGCATCCCCGCCTCCTCGACAAATCAAAATTTGAAATTTTCGTATAAATAGTGAAATAATGCGCAAGATATGTTTACATCGAATAATTTTTTAACGGAAGGTATTTTTATGCAAACCACAACCAAAGAAGCAGAATTGCTTGAAAACTTATATAAAAATGTAAAAATGGGATCCGACTCGATAATCAAGCTCATGGACAAGGTGAGCGGTCAGGAATTTAAATCCGCCCTCACAAAGCAGATCGACGGCTACGACAAGATCGCATCGAGGATCAGAGAGCATCTCCGTGATATGGGCGTTGAGGCGAAAGAAGAAAACGTTATGGTCAAGCTTTGGTCAAGCGTTGGCATGGCGATGAACACCCTTATCGACTCGACAGACAGCCATATTGCTACCCTTATTGCAGAGGGCTCTACTATGGGCATCACCGACTCGATAAAGCTCCTTCGCGATTACGAAAACAAAAGAGTCTCCGAGGAGGCTCTCGGCTTTGCGCGCGAGGTCATTAAATTCGAGGAGCACAATCTTGAGGTTGCCAAAAGCTTTATTTAAATTTTGATTTATCGGTGAGTTGCAGAGGACAAGCGAAAGGCTTCCCCCTGGGGGGAAGCTCCCGCGCAGCGGGTGATGAGGGGTTATTGCATAAGAGTTTCACCCCTCATCCGTCGGCTACGCCGCCACCTTCCCCCAAGGGGGAAGGCTTGCGTTCGTCCCCCCGCTAAATTGCAATTTGTCAAAAAACGGAGCAAAACTGCTCCGTTTTTCTTTATTTAACCTTTTTTATTCTTATGTCATCGCCTGCGAAGGGCAAAATGAGAAATTCGCCAAAGACTCGGCTCCAGATTCTGTCCCAATACTTCTTTTTAAACTCTTCCTGTGTGAGATTGGTGCTGAGTATTGTCGGCTTTCTGCGATTGATACGTGTATTTATTACGTTATAGAGGCAGGAGACCGTGAACTGATTGATTATTTCGGCTCCAAGGTCGTCGATGATAAGCAGATCGCAGGTGAAATACTGCGAAACGTCACCCGTAACGTCATATGCCGCCGAGCTTCCGAATCTCTTTTCCTCGAAATCCGCAAACATATTCGTAGCGCAGGTATAATATACGTCATTTCCCTTTTCTATGATTTTTCCGGCGACTGCGCTTGAAAGATGCGTTTTTCCAAGTCCTGTGCCGCCAAACATAGCTACGTTGCCCGACTTTTCGGTGTCAAAATTCTCTGCGTATTTCTTGAGAATGTCCACTATCTTGCTCATCCTCTTGAAATTATCAGGATTATCCTTGTAATAATCAAGGCTGAAATTTTCAAATTTCTGCTTTTTTATGAGATTGCTCATACCCGACGACTCAAATCCCGCCTCGATAAGCTTTTTACGCATGCACATACACATACGGTTATCCACCGTTCCGGTATCTCCGCACATCTCACACTCGTATTTTATTTCGGTATAATCGGGCGCAAAGCCTGCGATCTTAAGTATCTCCTCGCGCTTTGCTCGAAGGTCGGCGTTCTCCTTATTGATATTCTCGATCTCCGCCATATCGGCGCGCATTGTTGCCTCGAATATCCTAAGTCCCGTGACGGAAAGTAAACGGTCTATCTCCGCTATCTCGGGAAGTGCCGCGTGCACCTCTGCGCGGCGAAGATTTGCCTCCTCCTGCGCACGAAGATATTTTCCGTCGTATTCCTCTTTTATTCTTGCGTAATTTTCTCTGTTAAATCCCATGCTTCCCTCTTACCTACACTAAATTTCAGGTCTTCAGCTATCTCCGAGAGCACGCTTTACAGCTGCCTCGAAGAAATCGTCCATATCCATGCCTGACGAGCCCGTTTCCTTCTGCTCGCTGTTCTTCTTGTAAAACGCATCTATTTCCTCAAGCGTTTTAAGTCCCTCGGCATGCCACTTCTCTATTATTGAATTTGCGTACGGCAACGAGCCCTTACCCGTAGCATCTGCGGTGATCTCGTATGCCTTTTCGATTATCTCTATCGAATATCCCATCTCGCCAAGCCAATTCGAGATAAATTTCTTCTCCTTTGAGGTAAATGCTCGCTCTCCCAGTCCGAAAAGCGTTCTTATTCTGCCCTCGTTGCTTGCGATGACCTCGCGGCGGCGCAGCTCCTCAGAAAGCTCGTCTGCGGTCGTAATGCCTGCGTCATAGAGCGCGAACGCCATCTTCTCGGCGTAATGCAACGTCTTTTTGCCAAGCGAGATACAATAGGTCAGGAGTATCATTATGTACTCGCAGTCGAGTCCGAGATAGTCAACAAGTCCCATAAGCACGTTTATCTCATGTACGTTGAAAACCTTACCCATTATATTCTGACATTCGTGTATGAGAGTTGCGGTTTCGCTTCTCTGCTCCAATATATCAGAAAGCTCCGCTGAGGTGTAATTAGGCAGCTCCTCGCTGCGCTGGAGCTTCTTTTTGGGTGCCTTGACCTCTACCGGGGCTTCTGCCTTCTCCTCGATCTCGGCTATATCCGCGCAATCTGTCCCTTCCTTTGCATCGGCGGTCTCTATTATTCCCGCGCCTCTCCAGAAGCAGAGCGCATCTCTTACGTTTTCTATCTTACATCCGGTGAGCTTAACAAGCTTCCTTTCATCGGCATTTCCCTCGCATGCGCAGAGACTCAGCAAAACCTTTATTTCGTCTCCGCCCGCGCGGCGCATTACCTCAAGCGCGCTCTTCGGGATAACCGCAACGCCGTTACCGTATATTATTCTGTATTTCACTTTTATATTTCCCTTTTATAAGTTTATTGGTTGTCCTCGGGTATTTCTTCGTCCTTGTCCTCGTTATCGTTACGGCAGACACGGCAATTCAGTATCATAAGCGAATCGCCAAGATGGATGTTCTCAACGATTATTTGGTCATCGGAATAGGGCAACTCAACGCCCATATAGTTCCAAAGTCCCTTAAGACCTAAATCTACGCATCTTTGCGCTATCGCCTTGACGTATTTCTTCTCGCAGGCAAGCACACCTATATCGACCTGATTCGACTCGCAAAAGCTTTCGAGCTCCGAGATGGGATATACGGGCACGCCCGCGCAGTCCTTGCCCTCTGCCTCTCCGTCGGTGTCAAAGAGAGCGACTATATCAACGCCTCTCTTTTCAAACATCGAGAGGTGGACGAGCGCTCGACCAAGGTCGCCCGCGCCGATGATGATCGCCTTGAAGCCCGCGCTTACACCGAGTATCTCGCTTATTTTTGCAAAAAGGTAATTTACGTTATATCCGTAGCCCTGCTGACCGAAGCCGCCGAAGCAATTAAGGTCCTGTCTTATCTGCGACGCGGTTACACGCATCATTCTTGCAAGCTCGCTTGAGCTTATACGGGTCTGTCCCCTTGCGATGAGCTCGCAGAGGTATCTGTAATATCTCGGCAAACGGCGGATGACCGCGGGCGAGATATTCTGTTTATCGACGCTTTTATTCATCATTTCCTGATCGTTCATAGTAAACTCCTGATCTTGTTTTTTTGTGGTGAAACGGGGGTTTTCCTTTGCGCGTATGGGTTACTTGGTTTCTTGATTGTTAAATTTGACGAAATCGCACCTTGTTTTTTGTCGAAGAGCATCGGCAAATGCGGCGCATTTTAACTCATTTTGTGCTTAAAAACCGCATTTTTGAGCTAAGATTTGTCACAGCGGCGCCGAGTTTTCAACAGCCTACCCCCTCAAAACCATTGATTTTAAATGATTTTCGTGGCATATTTGTCCATTTTCGGTCGCATTATGCCAAAAAATCGTGTTTGATTCAAAGTTTCCAACAGTTGTGGGAAAAGCTTGTGGGAAACAGCTGTTCGGTTTTCGTTAAAATGCACAAAAGACTTTAGCGTGATGCGAGTATATTCAACAAAAAGGGAGATTTTTCTCCTTACATTTCGTCATTTGCAGAAGCATTCAGCGAGGTATTTGCAAGCCTGCCTCTCAGGTATTCAAAGCATCCCGAAACGGCTATCATCGCGCCGTTATCGCCGCAGAGCGAGCGCGGGGGCACGGTGAATCTGACACCGAGTCTTTGACACATCTCTTCAAGTGCCGCGCGAAGATGCGAGTTTGCCGCCACTCCGCCCGCAAGCACGAGCTGCTTCATTCCGCTTTCC
The DNA here is from genome assembly GCA_045638385.1 of Eubacteriales bacterium. GTDB lineage: Bacteria > Bacillota > Clostridia > Oscillospirales > CAG-272 > SVTX01. Next base: position 2,561 of record JAZUBI010000198.1, on the reverse strand, counting down.
TTGAGCGCCGCCTCGGTCTGCTTGACTATCGCCTTGACTATCGTTGCGGTGTATGACGCGGCGAGGTCTGCTCTTGCTATCTCCTCGCCCTTCTGCGTTGCGGAATTGATGTAATTGAGCGCCGCTGTCTTGATTCCGCTAAACGAAAAATCAAGGCTATGCGCAAGCGCGGGAGAGGGTAATTTGATCGCGTTTTTATCTCCCTCATACGCAAGCTTATCAAGCTGTGCGCCACCCGGATACGGCATTCCGATAACTCGTCCGATCTTATCGAACGCTTCTCCTGCCGCGTCGTCCCTCGTTGTGCCTATCTCGCAAAGGTCATCGTCCTTCTCGCAGGTGTATATCGAGGTATGTCCTCCCGATACAACAAGCGCGAGGAAAGGCGCTTTGAGCTCCTTGTCAGCAAGATATGCCGCGCTGACGTGTCCGCGGATGTGGTTGACCGATACAAGCGGTATATTATTGGCAAATGCCAAGGATTTTGCAAAATTTACGCCGACGAGCAATGCTCCGATGAGTCCCGGATGCGTTGTTACAGCTACGCAATCGACATCCTTTAACGTAATGCCCGCGACCTCAAGCGCCTCGGTCGTGATCCTACTCACTGCCTCGATATGCGCTCTTGATGCGATCTCCGGAACAACGCCGCCGTAAAGTCTATGCGTTTCTATCTGCGATGCGACTATGTTTGAGCGTATCTCGAACTGCCCGTTCGAATACTCTACTATCGCTGCGCTCGTTTCGTCGCACGAGCTTTCCATTCCTAAAATGTACATATGCTTCCTTTGTGTGATTGTTATTTTAAATTTTGATTAGTCGGGGAGTTGCAAGGGGACAAACGCAAGCCTTCCCCTTGGGGGGAAGGTGGCGGCGTAGCCGACGGATGAGGGGTAAAAACCCTTGTACAATAACCCCTCATCAGTCGCTCTGCGACAGCTTCCCCCCAGGGGGAAGCCTTTTATTGTTGCCTTGAAGATCCCCCCGCTAAATTGCAATTTATTTATTTCTCCAGATCATTATAAGTGCGCTTTCAGTGGGTTTTGTGTAGAAATCTTTTCTTTTGCCCTCGACCTTAAAGCCGAGCTTTGTATAGAGGTCTATTGCCGCTTTATTCGACTCTCTGACCTCAAGCGAGATCGAATCGAGTCCGTTCATTTTTGCGTATTTGATAAGCGATTCAACTATCGCTCTGCCAAAGCCCTGTCTGCGGTAGTCAGGGTGGGTTGCTATATTCGTGATCTGTCCCTCGTCAACGGCTACCATCATGCCGCCGTAAGCGCAGATCCTGCCGTCCTTTGAGCAGACCATTCCGACTCCGATACCTTCCTTTGTAAGCAGCTCCAGGCTATTCTTGCTCCAAGGCTGTGAAAAGCAAAGTGCTTCAAGCTCTGCAACTCCGTCAAGCGCCTTATCGGTCAGTCTTTCGGGGTATATCCTTTTTCTCTTCTCTTCCATTTTGTCTCCAATCAATATCCGAAATGTCCGGAAAGTGAGTCGTCGTCATCTATCCAGCTTGACACGGGGATAACTCTGAATTCGTCCTTTGTGTCACGCACGACTACTGTCTCGATTCCGGCATTTATGATCTGTCTTTTACACATCATACAGCTGTTTGTTCCGGCATAAAGAGAGCCGTCTGCCGGATTTACGCAGGTCATATAGAGCGTTGCGCCAAGCATTCTGTCTCTCGGCGCGGCGATTATTGCATTTGCCTCGGCATGCACAGAGCGGCACATCTCGTATCTTTCGCCTCTCGGTATTTTCAGCTTATCACGGATGCAGAAATTTATATCGGTACAGTTCTGTCTTCCGCGGGGTGCGCCGTTATAGCCGGTTGAAACTATAACGTCGTCCTTTACGATTATCGCGCCGAAGTGGCGGCGCATGCAGGTCGCTCTCTCGGCAACCGTTTGCGCTATATCAAGATAGTAATTTTCCTTTGAAACTCTCTGCTCGCTCATACTTATTCTCCTTATGCGTAAAGTACGCCATATTATATTCCATTTTATATTATAAACTATTGCCCGCGAAAAATCAAGTATTTTGCAAAAATATCTGCTCTCTTTCTGTCATAGTGCGAGCATTTTGAATACAATATAGTGAGAGTTTTCTCAAGGGAACGCTCTCGGCGTTCTCAATTTTATTTATGCGAGGACGAAAATGACTAATTACTATAATCATGACGCGTATCGCGCTCTTTGTGCTATTTCTCTCGGTTCTATGACTCAGGCTCTTAAGGCAAGGCGGATGCTTGGCCGCTTCGATATTCAGGTAAGCGTTAAAAAGCTCAGCACCTCAAGCTCTGCACGAGGTTGTATTTACGGAATTGAGTTCCCATGTGAAATGTCCGGAAATGTGAAATCAATTTTGAAAAATGGCGGCATGTTTCCGGATGGGTGATAAATTAGGGTTTATCTGGGAGTTTGAATTTATTCAAACGATTTAAAATTCATTCACGGCTACGAATTTGGCACTTCGTAGGGCGGGGGTTTACTCCCGCCGCATCGTCGATTTTAAATGGGTTAAACGGCGGGAGCAAGCCCCCGCCCTACAACGCA
>JAZUBI010000197.1:0-1419 GCA_045638385.1 Eubacteriales bacterium | reverse complement strand
TTGTTCCGTGATAAAACACACGAGGCGTACCGTCGGCATTAAGCACATGCTTGCTGACTTCAGGCGCGGGAGTAAAATCTTTATCAAACTGCTTGACAAATCCGTAAAGCTGTGCTATACTTAACGAGTCGGCACTGTAGGCGTATTTTTCCTTATTCTCACTTATTAGTTGAGCGTATTGGGCACGAGACAGTGCCGACATTTCTATTCTCTGCAAATTATAAGCTCTTCGCTTTGCAGTAAGATCATATTCTTCAACCGTTAGCTTTGCGATAAAAGGTGCGCCATTAATAGAAATTGGAGTGTAAAGGTAGTGCATAAACTGCGTGCTGCCTTTTTTGTTTTGACTTGTTTTTGCTGACACTCGGGTATCTAACCAAATAGCCTTCTCGATAATTTCATCAACTTTTCCAAGAAGTTTTTTTATTTGTTTCTCTTCTCTGTTAACATTAGCATAGTGTTCGCTGTCTCCAAAAGTATCGCTGTCAATGGTAATTTGACGGTCCATATCTTTGTTGTGAACTATTCGTTCCTTGTAATTTATCTTGGGAGATTCAGCATACATAAAATTAACAATTTGAGCCGGTTCTATGCTTTCGGCTCTCCATTCACCAAACCACGCTCGGAAGAATGGCGATTTTGTTTTAAACTCCTTATAGAATTTATAAGCCCACTTTTGGGCTTTTTTTATGTCCTTAGAGGTGAATTTATTGATGCTCTTTTGTCCGATAGAACGAAGATCTAAAACATCCTTCAACGTAATAGGCTTACTGTATTCCGCATCCTCGACCGCACTCCGCTGACGAAGTATCTCCTCAAGCTGATCATTGCCGACCGCCGCAGATCTTGCGCCCTCGGAATAAGCATTCCTCTGATAATTCCTCTCCGCGAAGCTGTCAAACAGCTTTTTGTAGTCTCTGAGGAGCCTGCGCGACTCGGATGAGAGAGCGTCGCTGTCCGAATATACCTGCGCCGAGCGCCTGAGAAAGCTGAGGAAACGCTGACCGATGCTCGCGTCCTCCGAAAGTATGTACTCCCACGCGCTTTCACTGCCGAGAACGTCCTCAAGGTGATGCAAAAGCACCTCCTCCTCGACGATCGGCATATACTCGCTCGCCTTAAGGCCCTTTTCCTTGTAATACTTCTCGTACCTCTCACGGATCTCCGTCGCTCTTTTCTCGTCGATCTTTTTCGCGTCAAGGAACAGCCTTTCAATAGCCTTGTCCCCCGCCTTCGTGCCGCTGTTGCCCATGATCAGAGCGTGGCCCGCCTCGTGAAGAAGGAGCGATCGCGCAAGCCTCTGCCCGTCCGCACTTGGATTCAGGAAGATCGTGTTACTGCCGTCATAAAGTCCGTCGTCGCCTTTAACACTCAGACCCTCGAAGTCAAAGACCACGTTGAGCCCCGACCGCGCCGCAA
>JAZUBI010000196.1:0-12017 GCA_045638385.1 Eubacteriales bacterium | reverse complement strand
GTGATACCATTTGGGCAGAACGTGCAACAAGCTCTGCGGCAATGCTCTATGAATATCTTCAGCAGATTTTATCATCGAACTGTTTTCTTTTCCACCAACAAATATATGAACCTTTGCGGTGCAGTTCTTTATCGATTCCTTTAGAGAATACAAAGAGTTGGCTTGCATAAAAGCAATCATATCTTTTTTTGATATGGCAGAAGTATCTTTGAAATAATACTCAAACAAATCGGGTTTAATTTTAAGTGATTTGAATTGAAGTTTGGAAAACCATTTGTGCTTTATCAAGCCATAACAGCTACCAAACGCCGGCTTAATCATAGAATATGTTAGTTTTGACGGTCTGACGAGCGCACTTTCAATTATAGCATATTTACAAATATCATTCCGCTCGGATAGAACCTCCAACAAAATTTGTCCTCCCAAGGATAAACCACCGATCAGTAAAACAGAGCCTCCGCAACGCGTGTCAATATATTCTATAATCTCCTTAGCATTATCCTCTATTGTGGTAAAAGGTTTATCACTCTCGGCGTGACCGTCCAGTATTGGCAAAATGATATGATATTCATTTTGAAGCGACTTTGCTACATCCTCATAGTTCCACCACGATAAGCCGCCACCGTGCAAAAGCACGATTTTTTCAAGGTTTTCTTTCCCGTATTCAACGAAGCGCAATCATTTCACCTCACTCACATAGCAAGCTGTACGTAACTGACAAAAACAGGATGTTCTGCTAAGCTGCCGTACATTGTTTTCAATTATTATATCATAAATTTATGAAAAAATCTACCGCTTTCCGTCAAACAGCTCGTCGTACAACTCATCCTCGTCCTGATATAAGGTGATATAAGCATCTCCGCGCTTTTTTTCATATGTACGAATATTCTTTATTAATTCTTCATCCGTCATATCGGTGGTAAGCATAACGCAGGACGGTTCTTTTTTCTTTTCCTCTTGTTCAATGCGTTTTCTGTTCTCTTCGAGGAATTTGTCAAGACGTTTCATTACAAAAAAGCCGAAAACCATTACTCCGAGAACCGCAACTACCAATATAATATCCCGAACTACCATTATGCCACCTCCTTTTTAGATGTCTGATTTGCGTTTATATGCGGAAGCACTTTTGCAGTGCCTTATACTCTCCGACAACCATTAAGGTCTTGTCCTCGGTCAGCGCCGTATCCGGCGTAATACAAACAGGAAATTTGCCGTTCTTTTTAATTCCCATAATGTTGATCTTGTATTTTCTGCGGATATCAAGCTGTCCTACCGTCATACCGATCCATTCCTTCGGCACGGTGACTTCAAAGATCGCGTGTTCGCCGTCAAGCTCGATATAATCAAGGATATGGTCTGCACTGTACCGTATGCCCATCCAAGACGCAAGCTGTTTTTCGGGATATACGATCTCGTCAGCGCCGTTGCGGAGAAGGAACTTTGCCTGACCGTCACGCTCAGCACGGGATACCACCTTTTTCGCGCCAAGCTCCTTGAGCAGCGAGGTCGTTTCAAGCGAGCTTTGAAAATCGCCTCCGATGGTCACGATGCACACGTCGTAATTATCCACACCGAGCGTGCGCAAAAAATCCTCGTTTGTACTGTCCCCAATCTGTGCGCTCGTTACGAGCGGCATCACGTCGTTGATTCTGTCCTCGTTCTGGTCGATTGCCATCACATCGTGTCCAAGCTCGTTAAATTTTCTTGCGATATGCTTTCCGAAATTGCCAACTCCTACGAGCAGAATTGATTTATGTTTCATAGTGTTTTCTCCTTATCCTACCGTTACCCTATCTATCGGTAGCTTCGATATATTTTTCTTTGTAGCGCCAAAGGTGGCGTAAATCAAGGTAAGTCCTCCGACACGTCCGAAGAACATCAGACCAATTAAAATAATTTGTGATACAGTACCGAGCGACGGAGTTATGCCGAGTGAAAGACCGACAGTACCGATTGCCGATGCCGTTTCATAAAGACAGGTCATCAGAGGTAATCCCTCTACCGCGCTTATGACTGCACCGCTGAGCAAAAACAGCACGATATACAGAAGGCAGATCGCCGAGGCGTGCTTGACGGTATCATCTGCGATTCGGCGCTTAAACATCTGTGCGTTCTCCTTTTTACGGAATACCGAGGTGGCGGAAGCAAGCAGAACGGCAAGCGTTGTGGTTTTCATACCGCCTGCAGTTGATCCGGGTGAGCCTCCCACAAGCATTAAGAAGATCATAAGCAAGAGTCCAACCTCGCTGATAAGACCGAGGTTTGCCGTATTGAATCCTGCCGTTCTCGGTGTTACTGCTTGAAATAGAGATAGCAGTATTCGCTCACCAATAGCATATTCTTCAAACTCACAGAAGAAGAAATACAGCGTGGGAATGAATATCAGCACACCCGTCATCGCAAGTATGATCTTGCTTTGCGTGCGGTATTTTTTGACATGCCATTTGTGTCTGTATATATCCTCCCAAGTCAAGAAGCCGATGCCGCCGATTATGATGAGCAGCATTATAACGATACTGATCATGGGATTTGCCGCATAAGCCGTTAGTGACGAATACTGTCCGCTGACTTCTCCCATCACGTCAAAGCCTGCGTTGCAGAATGCCGATATGGAGTGGAACACCGCCATCCATATTCCTTTTGCTCCGTGATCGATGCAAAACACGGGAAGCATGGCGAGCATACCGATCACTTCAATAATCAGCACGCCCTTGAGGATAAACCAAGTCAGACGGACGATGCCGCCAACGCTTGGGGCTGACATTGCCTCCTGCATCGTGCTTCGCTGTCCAAGCCCGATCTTTTTGCCTGCGAGAATGGATACCGAAGCCGCAACCGTTACGACGCCCAAGCCGCCGATCTGAATGAGTATGAGAATGATCGCCTGCCCGAAATACGACCAATAGGTTGCCGTATCCTGCAGGATAAGGCCGGTCACGCACACAGCCGAGGTCGATGTGAACAAGGCATCCGAAAACGGCGTTACGGCACCCGCCTTACTCGATACGGGAAGCATCAGCAGAAGCGCTCCGATCAGTATTACTGCCGCAAAGCCAAGTAAAATCACTTGAAATGACGACAGCTTGAATCTATGTAAAGGTCGCATCCTATACCTCTCCTTATACTGTTTCTACTATATACATTTTACCAAAAAACAGATAAAGACGGCGTTAGCACTCTACCGCGCGGTATTAAGATTGTATAAAGATAGCCCTCGCTCCATTTCGGAACGAGGGCATATCTTTTAGAATAGACCTCTGCTATATCGGATCGTGTGCGTTTGAAAGGCTTGCTTTCGGTCGTTTCACATTATCATCCGCAGATCCCTTATTTTCTGCTTTGAAAAGCCTTTTTCATAAATTCGATCCTTGCCCCCAGCGCCGCCTTTGTGGTCGGGGCCTTTTGCATGATGTCAAAGCCGTGCATGGTGCCCTTCGCTGATCGGGGGCCTGAAATGCGAGAACGGAAAAAATTCTTTGCTGATCGGATATTTCATAGGCGCTCCGTTTTGTTGTTATCTTATTGAAAATATTATACCACATTTCCGCGCGTATTGCAATCGGGTGGCGGAGGCAAGTTTCCGTCAGCCCTTGACACTGCTTTGCAAAAGTGGTATAATCTCCTTGTAACAGAATAGGTCACCGGAGGCAGAACGCCGTAGCGTTCAAATTGCCGGATTAGGTGTCCGAGTGAGCTCGGGTTATTGCAAAGCAATAGCCAGGGCTTTATTTTTTTGGAGGTTATGATGAAAAACACAAAGGTTACACTTGTTCCCCTCGCGGCGGATGACCGCGAGCAGTTTATCCTTGACAATCAATGGGCGTTCAAGTACGGCGCGCTGATGGAATTTGGCGAGCGTGACGACCATCTTGATGGGGATGGCGAGATCATCTCCCACGCGACCATCGAGCGCTCTATGGACGACCCGAAAAGCGAAACCTACCGCATTGTGCTTGACGGCGAGAAGGTGGGCGGCGTGATCCTCACCATTGACAAGGAAACGCACCGCAACCATTTGGATATTCTCTTTGTGCTGCCCGAGGCGCACAGCCGCGGCATCGGCTACGGCGCGTGGCAGGCGGTGGAGGCGCTCCACCCCGAAACCGAGGTCTGGGAGACCTGCACGCCCTATTTTGAAAAGCGCAACATTCACTTTTACGTCAACAAGTGCGGCTTTCAGATTACAGAGTTTTGGTGCGATTATTTTCAGCCCGAGCACGAACTGCCCGACGACCACGATCCGGACGAGGGACCTGACGAGATGTTCCACTTTGTGAAAGTGATGAAGCCGTAAAGCATTTCCCTCTCGCGACGCAAAAATTTAAGGGCTGACCTTGCGGTCAGCCCCGGAAACTTATTCTTCTACTTTCAAAATATTGATCTTTTCCTTTTTCAAAAGGAACGCATACGCCACGAGGGACACGATGCTATCGAAGGCGTTACCGATGCCGAACAATAGCGCGATACCCGTGAGCGTGGGCACCCACGCGCCCGTCGCGTACAGGATAAACGCGATACCGTAATAAATGCTGTTCGTAACCACCGACTCAAAGAGCATATAGTTGGTCTTGCCGAGTCCGTAGAAGGTGGAGTCAAAGACATTCTGAATGGCGTACAGGACGTAAAAGCCAACAAGAAGCAGCACAAGCCCAAAGAGCTTATCCACATCGGTAAATCCGAGCACGTGCGTCATAAAGGGCTTCCAAACGGGAATGCTTGCAAACCACAGCACGGAAATGATCGCCGTGATGCCGAAATAGCCAAGCGAATTGCGGCGGATGTTTTCCTTGTCGGCGGCAACCTCTTTTTTGATCAGCTCACCAAGCTGAAGCACGGGGAGCAGCAGCCAGCCCCAGATAAAGTTGTTTGCAACCCAATAGGTTCCCTGCTCGCCCACCACGTTGACCATGCGCGCAATCATCACCATATAGGCAACGTTACGCACAAGGGACTCCACTCCCGAAATGCTCCCAACCTTGGCAAATTCCTTTGCCCACGTGAAGCTGAGCTTCTCTTTGGCAAAGACCTTGATACCCTCTCTTGCAAGCAAGAAAAGCGACACTGCCAACAATACAGCGTTAACAATGATATTGGAATATCCGATACCGTTGACACCGAGATTCGCCGACACGGGCAAGGTGGAAACAAGAAAAGTGTCAGAAACGAGGCACAGCAAAAGGCGTGCACCCGTCAGCGCATAAAGGTATTTGCTCTTATCGACAGTCACAAGCGCAACGAGAGCAAATTGCGTGAGGATCGCAAAAATATTGGCAATGCTCTCAATGCGGATATATGTAGCCGAGGCCGCGAGAATACTTGCATCGGTTGCCATCAAGGTGAGCAACGGCTCTGCAAAAATCAGCACAATAGTAGAAAGCACAGCATATACGCCAAGCGAGATCAGCATGCCCGTGCGCACACGGTTGGAAAATTCGCGCTTGTCATCCTTGACCTTGCCAACAAAGAAGAAAAGCGGCAGAATGATTGCTTCGTTCATGATCTCATAGAGCAGATTTACCCAAGAAAGCTGACCCGCGATGGAAAACGACCACTCCCCCGGCAACTGCCCAAGGAAGAACACGCGAACGGTGGTATAGATCGTCGGCGCGAGTCCGAGGACAAGCAGCGCCGCGAAAAGCTTATAGTTGATGTTTTTGAATGATTTTATGATTTTCCCCATAATATACCTCTTTTGCTTTATGCATAAATTTTTTTGATTTCTTCAATGCAGGTCTTGCACAGCGGGAAGGCATTGTCCCCTTCCACAAAGCTGCCGCACCGCCTACACGATGTCTTCTCCGCACGGACCACAACGGCATTGTTTTCAAAGGTGATGAAAACAGCGGAGCCTTCGTCGATCTTCATTTGATTGCGAAAAGGAGCAGGAATAACGATGCGTCCCTGTGTATCAATGATTGCTTTTTTCATTTTTTAAACCTCCTCAAATCACAACTCCACAACGGTTGCGCCGCGGTTGCAAGCGTGAAAGTTGTGTTTCTCCAACATTACTTGGCATCAAAGAACGAAATACTTTCTTGTAATTCCTTCAATGCCTTTGCTTTAGAAAGCAATTCGGGAGATGCAAACACGAAAGCATCCTTGATTACGGGCATATAGGCAAAGTGCCCTCGCCTCATTCCGTTCCAAGCAATTGTCCCATCCAATGTCAGCCAAAAGCGAGACTTATCATCCTCCAAAATATCCAGAACACACTCCCAATGTTTGATGGCGGCATCCAGCATTTGATCGATCGTATCGTTTAACTGCAACTTGATAGCTATTTGAAGCAAATCGTTAAAAGAAGCTGCAACAGAAGGAATCGAGCGCACCAATTTTTCATCCTCTTTGGATTCAATCACCAATCCTCGGGAAATGTCATAAGAGTTCCACTCCCGATCAGGTATAGGTGTTGACTCCAACAAATAAGCCAAGATCCTTTTGGTTTTCAAAATCGCCTCGGTCAACTTGTGCGGGATAGAATAATAAGCATAATGATATTTTTCGCGATATGCCTGATAATCAAAGATCGGCGCCATACGGTCAAACATCATTTGAAACAATTCTAAATCATCTGCTTCCACAATCATCTTGGCCACTTCAAATTCTGCCGTTTCATTCGGATCCATAGGGCGAAGACGATGTAATTCATCATTTTTCTGATACTTCCACAATTGAAAATATCCTTTTTGTATCGCAATTCGTAAAGCGTCAAGATTGCGAAATTCCATTACGTAGTCCAAAAAAGAGTTTCCGTACTCATCCGAAGTATAAACGCGTACATCGGTCACGGGATTGCCAAATAATCTTTCAATAATATAAGGATCGCCGCTTTTTGCGGCCGCATATGCTGTCGGACGCGTTCCAATATCGCTTGGGCTATCCTCCCCGCGCAATATAGATTCCACGCTTACGTTTAAAATTTCGGAAAGCGTTAGGAGATACGCTTTTCCGGGTTCTTGGTCTGTCTTGAACCACTTGTTTACAATGCCTTTGTATAGGTTGTAGTCTTTCTCATGCCCCGATTTGGCTGCAATTGCTTTTGCTATATCAATTTGCGTCAACCCTCTTTGTGCGACCTTGTGGCGTATATATTCATTCGTTGTCATAGTACCCTCCCAAAACTTTGTAACTCCATTATAGCAGCAGAGTTGCTTTTCGTCAACCTAATTCGGTAGATTTTTATCTACTATTTTTTCTACCGCATTTTTTTGATTTTATGAAAATGCACAAATTACGGTTCACTTTTGTCTACCACGAATTTTAGAACCTGATTAAAGATGGCGTTTTTACACTCCTCAAAATGTGAGTTTTGTCATCCCTTTTCTATCAGTTTGCTATCATTTTTCTGACATTTTTCCAAATAAAAGGGACAAAATGGGGTGATTTTGCCCTGTTTTGGAAGTAAACTGTGACGAGGAGGGACGAGGAGGGATACTGTGGCGATGGCTCGAAATCTCGTAGGCCGTTAACGCGGCGCGTGGGTTCAAATCCCACCTTCTCCGCCAATAATAATCCCCCCGCACAGCGGGGGGATTATTATTCATTCCCTCCTCTCCCCGCACGGTGCTTGACAAAGTCCATACAATCCTGTATAATATATTTCGGAATAGCGAAATATATATGTTTCGCTATTCCGAAATGTAAAACCGCATTTGGAGGAAAAAATGGGGTACGTCAGCATTGATGAGATAGCAAAAAAGTGGGGGGTTTCTGCGCGCAGCGTTCAGCTTTTGTGCGCCGGTGGCAGGATTGCGGGCGCCACGCGCCTGGGGCGCGTCTGGATAATCCCGAAAAACGCAAAAAAGCCCATTGACGGCAGAACCAAGGCGGGCAGAGCCCTGATCGACAGAGATATGCCCTTACCCCGCAAAACGCCCTTCCTTTATATGAGCGACCTTTATCACACGCCCGGAACGGCTGACAAGGTAGGTGAGAGTCTTGCCTACAATCACGAGGCGCAGGTGCTGTTTGAAGCAGAGGTGGCGTACTCGCGCGGCGAGATTGACCGGGTCTATGAAAGCGCGAATTATCTGCTCTCCAAGCACTCGGGCTTTTACGCCGTGCTTTCCGCAGGCATGCTGCTCGCTATGTGTGCCATTTGGAAGGGTGACATTGATATGTGGCGCCGCGCCAAGATCCACATTGCCGAGGCTCCCGCCAAAAGCGACTTTGACCGCGACACTATGCAGCTTGCCATCAGCGCGGTGGATATCATGCTCTACAACGTACAAAGCTTCCCAAAATGGTTTCAGATCGGCTGCTTTGAGCCGCTGCACAAGGATTCCTACCCCGCCGCCAAGGTCTATTACGCCAAATTTTTGTATGCCATCGCGTACGCCGTTGCCACAGGCAAGCTGAAGCTGCAGGGCGCCGAGGGACTTTACGTGATGACGTCGGTTCCCTACACTATTGAGCCGATGATTTGCTGGGCAAACGAAAAAAGCACCGTCATGTCCGAGATCTATCTGCGCCTCACTTGCGCTGCTGTTTACCACAACTGCGGAAAGGACGAGGACGCCATACGCCACGTTGACCGCGCGCTCACTCTTACCCTGCCCGACAAGCTTTACGGCGTGCTTGCCGAATACTGCCGCGCGCTGGATTCTCTCATAGAGCAGCGCCTTTCTGCCCTCGACCCTGCGGCGTGGAACGAGGTCAAAAAGCTTTATAAAGCCTATAACGAGGGGTGGTCGGCCCTGGTTGGCGAAGTGCGCGGCAAAAAGATCATCTCCGCCCTTACCACAAAGCAGCGTGAGGTCGCAAAGCTTGCCGCCTTCGGAATGAGCAACAAGGAAATCGCCGAGAAGCTTTCTATGTCCCTCTCGGGCGTAAAGCAGGCGCTGCTTTCCATCACCGATAAAACGGGCGTGGGGCGCGACGAATTTGCCGCATATCTGTGATTCGGGCATAGCCGTTTCGGCCTCAAAACGGCTATCCTTTTTTCGGAAAAGCATAGCCAAAAAAGTGTGTTTTCGGTAGTGCCGAGCGCCAAAGGAATCTGCTATACTTATATCAACAGGTATGGCAGATTTTTCTTTTTGCCAAATTCAGGCACAGGAGGCAGATATGTTTCGCAAAATCATCGCAGACCCCTCTCCGCCCTCAGAAAACAGGCCGAGAGAGGGAGACCTTTACCGCATCGTGACCACCTTTGGAAAGACCTTTGAGCTGCGGTACGGATATTATGATGATATCGACCGCGACGGCGAGCCTGATGTCATCTATCCCGACTTTACGACGGCGCCTATATATACAAAGAAAGGCGAGCCCTTTGTCACGATGATGCAAGATGTCTGCGAGCACTTCAAGGGCAAGAGCAAGCACAAAGACGACACGACCTGCTCGGAATGTACGTATTTTCATCGCGGCGAGGAATGGTTTGGCATCTGCACCTGCCCCAAAAGCCGCGAAAACACATAAAATAAACTAAAATGGATCACGATATAGGGAGAAAAACAATGAAAAAACTGACAATATTCATTCTTACGGTAGCGCTTCTGCTTTCGGCGCTCTTTTGCATCGGCATTTTTGCGGCAGACGCGGCGAATACCGCCGTGTCCATGACGGGCGGCGAAAAGCTTTACCTGCAGCCAAACGCAGCCTGGCTGCAGGACCACCCCCGATTTGCCGTTTATTTGATTGGTGACACCCCGACTTGGGTATCCATGACGGACAGCGATGGGGACGACATTTACGAGGCAGAGGTTCCCGCAGGGTCCTTTTACGGATTGATCTTCTGCCGTATGAACCCCTATGCTTCGAATAACAGCTGGGACAGCAAATGGAACCAGACTGCCCAACTATCCTATGACGGCACGAATGACCTGTTCACCCTTATGGACGATATGTCGGACCCTGCAGGCGGCACCTGGGCCTTGTTCTGCGACCACGGCGGCAACACCAATAAGCCCACGGCCAACGACAAGGACACTCACAGCTTTATCTGCAGTGTCTGCGGTGCGACAAGCACCCCTGAAGCTCACAGTGGCGGCACGGCAACCTGCAAGGAACAGGCAAAGTGTGAGCACTGCGGCGAAACCTACGGCGCTCCCCACTCGCTTCCACCGCACGATTTTTCGGGCACTGCTCACGACGGCTCGGCGCAATGCCGCGTGTGCGGCAAAACGGAGCAGCATTATACAGAGCTCGGTGCGGGGCAATCCTTTACCGATGCGGGCAACACGCACGTGACCGTTATCCATACGGTTATCAATTCGGCCGCCCTCCGCCGCGACAGCGCTACCGTTACCTTCTCGGGCGGGTTTCTCACAGAAAGCGTGACCCTTGGGCTGTATAACGGCAAATTGGTGGCGCCAAACGGCTTCTTCGGCACACAAAACACCATCGGCTATATCGATGGGCAAATCGTTGGCAATCAACTGCACTTCCGCTATGCATTCCCCTGTGCAAGCGTGGAGCACCCGGCGGGAGAGAAAGTCACGTTGAATTACACTATACGTTTTGCCGACGAGGACGGTCAGGTGCAGGAGGTCAGCGACTACTTTACGTTGCAATACATTAACTATGAAATGGGGGTCGATCTGACAGAATACGGCGCCACGCTGAATCTTACCTTTTATTCGGTGCAAGGAAACGTCATCAAAACCAACGTGTATAACGCCGGCACCCACACCGTCAGCATTTCCGATTATTACGGCGGTTTGAAGGAATACCAATATATCGTGGATAGTTCGCGCGATCCCTATACCCAAGTCACCCGTGAAGATATGGCAAACGGCACCGTTATTCGCCTGCAAAGAACAGATCCCACCAGAATCCTGATAACACTACCCGAAGGAACGACGGGGGTCGTTGTGGAGGGAAACGGCACACCGCTTGTGACGGTCACGGTGACCTCCTCGGTCAGATTCTGCTATTCCTATATGGACCACAACGCAGATGAATATGTCTATTATATTTCAGTGGATCGCCCCGCCGTGATTGAGCAGGATTTTTCGCTCGACCGCCTGGGCTATACGACTGTCGATTTTGAGGACGAGAGAGAATATGCACTTGCCACCGACGGCGTGACCAAATACCGAAACGGAAACGTAACGGTGTATCTGACCAACTGCGTGTTCAAGGCAACGGGTAAGATGGTGTGCTTCACCTTCACCCCCGACAGTGCCGCAACGCACACCTTCTCCAAGGAAGAGATTGTGCTCATCGAGAACGGCGCCGAGGTGGCACTCACCGAGGACGTAACGGTATCACTTGGTGCGGTGTTGGTGAATGATCACGTATTCCTCCCCGCCACCTGCACGGCTGTCAAGACCTGCCGATACTGTGGTGACACCGAAGGAGAATCACTCGGTCACGATATGGGGGCAGCCACCTGCACGACTCCCTCAACCTGCACCGTTTGCGGTCACACCGAGGGCAAGGCACTTGGGCACAATATGGCTGATGCCACCTGCACGACTCCCTCAACCTGCACCGTTTGCGGTCATACCGAGGGTGAGGTGCTTGCACATACCTACGACAACGCCTGCGACGCAGATTGCAACGCTTGCAACGAGGCACGTACCGTAGGCGAGCACCTTGACAGCGACGGCAATTCCCTTTGCGACCATTGCGCGGCCGAGCTGCCGAAGGAAGGGTTCCCCGTGGGCGCTATCGTCGGTATCGTGATCGGCTCCGTGGTAATCGTCGGCATTGGCGGCTTTTGCGTATTCTGGTTTGTGATCAAGAAACGCAAGTGGGGCGACCTTGTAAGTATCTTCAAGAAGAAATAAAACCTAAACAATACTCAAGCGGCGGTCGCTTTTCAACGACCGCCGCTTTTCCTTTGTAAAATCCCGAAAGCTTCTGACAAAAGTTATTTCGGCTCGTCTCTTTTCTATCGGTTTTCTACTCAAAAGGCAAATGTATGCGCCTCGGGGAGCAATGCTCCCCGAGGGCTTTGGCCTTAGCCGAGCTGCGTGATGACAAGATGCGCGGAAACAGGGCGCGTTCCCCCGGCAAGTGGGGTGATGGTCAGCGCGGCGGCATTCCCTGCGGGATTGCGAACCGTCAGG
>JAZUBI010000195.1:0-1392 GCA_045638385.1 Eubacteriales bacterium | reverse complement strand
TCACCAATCACGGTGAAATCACCTACAAAAAACTGATTATTGCAACTCATTTTCCGATGCTCAATAAACATGGCTTGTACTATCTCAAACTCTATCAGCATCGTTCCTACGTTCTTGCACTCAAAAACGCCAAAAAAGTAGAAGGAATGTATGTGGATGAATCGGACACGGGACTGTCCTTCCGAAGTTACGGCGATCTTCTGCTCCTCGGCGGTGGCGGACACCGAACTGGAAAGCAAGGCGGTTGTTGGCAGGAGCTTGAAGATTTTGCCCGTAAGTATTACAAAAATGCCGAGATCGACGGCAAGTGGGCGACGCAGGATTGTATGACGCTTGATGATATCCCTTATATCGGTCAATATTCAAAACCCACGCCCGACGTCTTCGTTGCAACGGGATTTAACAAATGGGGCATGACCAACGCCATGGTCGCCGCAGATATTCTCTGCGATCTCGTTCAAGGAAAGCCCAACCCTTATGCTGACGTTTTCGACCCCTCACGCACGGTTCTTCATCCACAGCTTGCGGTAAATGCTTTTGAGTCTGCAATCGGACTTCTTACACCCACCGCGCCCCGATGTCCACACCTCGGTTGCGCCCTCAAATACAACAAAGCCGAACACACCTGGGACTGCCCCTGCCACGGCTCACGTTTCACTGAAGACGGCGAGCTGATCGACAATCCCGCGACGGATGATAAAAGAATATAGCAGTATACGCCTTCGCATAATGGGAAATAATAGTATTAAATCCATAAACGGAGGTTAAATTTGCTATGTTCAAACATGAAAAACAATTATTCCATCCCGTAGAGGTCGAAAGACCGAACTCGCAGTACGCCGTACTGCTTCAGGAACAGCTTGGCGGCGGTAACGGTGAGCTCAAGGCGGCAATGCAGTATATGTCGCAGAGCTTCAGGATCAAGGATCCCGAAATCAAGGATCTCTTTCTTGATATCGCCGCAGAGGAGCTTGGTCATATGGAGATGGTGGCACAGACTATCAATCTTCTTAACGGTCATGACGTGGATGCCACCAAGGTGCAGGCAGGAGAGGTGCAGACGCACGTTCTGCTCGGACTGAATCCCGGGCTTATTAATTCTTCGGGATATTCATGGACGGGAGATTACGTCACCGTCACGGGCGACCTGTGCGCAGACCTGCTCTCCAATATCGCGTCCGAGCAGAGAGCCAAGGTGGTTTATGAGTATCTCTACCGCCAGATTGAGGACAAAAAGGTCAGAGAGACCATTGATTTTCTCCTCAACCGTGAAGAAGCCCACAATCAGATGTTCCGCGATGCCTTCAATAAGGTACAACAGACCGGCTCTAACCGCGACTTCGGCACGACCAAGGCAGCAAAAATGTATTTTTCTATGTCCGATCCCGGACC
>JAZUBI010000194.1:0-5036 GCA_045638385.1 Eubacteriales bacterium | reverse complement strand
GGTTCGCCTTTATCAAAACAAAGGACGCGAGACAGACGTTGAGATCCGCTACGGGAAGAACCTCACAGATATAAATCACAAGGTCGATAATAGCGAGAGCTATAACGCAATCGTACCATATTGGATAAACGAAGAGACAGGTGAAATTCGGCTACTGTCAGAAGGTTATCTATCGCATAATGACGGGACCGCTTATATTGTAGCGATTCCGTTTTCTATGAATGAGTATTTTTCGACCATGCCGACCGAAGAGGCTATGAGACAAAAGGCTCAGCAGCTTCTCGATAGTTCGAACGCCTGGATCCCGTCGGAGGGGTTCGAGGTTAATTTTGTTCAGCTATGGCAAACGGAAGAATATAAAGATTTTGCTCCGCTCCAGCGCGTCAATTTATGCGACACGGTCCGAGTATATTATCCGGAGCTGGGCGTCAACGCCGTCAGAGAGAAGGTCGTTAAAACTGTTTATAATACGCTTCTCGACAGATATGACGAGATTACTCTTAACGAGCTTCCGACTACGTTGTCAGGAATGACGCAGCAGCAAATCAACGAAACAGCGGGAAACGGAAATGTAACACCGGAAAGCGTAGCCGCTCAGATCAATCTCGTCGCTCAGCTTCTTCGCGGAGATCTCGGCGGATACATTGCAACGCCGGCAGATCAGGACGGGCTCCCTCAGCTGATTTATATTATGGACGCGCAGCAAAAAGCCGACGCGGTCAACGTGATCCGGCTCGATCAGAACGGAATCGCCATCAGCCGTGACGGAATCGAGTCCGAAAGCTGGACACAAATCTATAACATGGCGTCGAATACATGGACGTTTCCAGGATTAACAATTTCGGGAAACTTAAATGTAACCGGCGGGTTGACGGTTACAGGAAACATAACCGCTGCAAACGTATCGACCGGAGGGCTGACGGTTACAGAGTCGGCTACTGTTGGAGGCGATCTCACGGTTACGGGAACGATAATAAATGGAGGTAATTAAATGCAGATTCATGAGTTAAACAATTTCACCGGAGAGCTCGGATCAAATGCTTATATTGCGATTGACGACGGTGATGATACCGGAAAAATATCGGCGGCTGGGTTCCTGGCAAATACAGACCATAAAATCGAAGAGGTAGAGGCTGATTTGAACCGTCGAATCAACAATATCATAGCGGGAGGAGATGCTCCTTCCGAGGCGGAAATAATCGACGCGAGGCTGGGAGCTGACGGGATTACTTATCCGTCGCTCGGTGATGCTATAAGAGATCAGCATTTGACTTCTCTCAGCGATATGAAGGATTTTATTGCTCCGTATAATGCGACTAACCTCTTGCTCCTTTATGTAAGACAGGGCTATCGAAGCGCCAGCGGAACAACATCAGCCGGGATTGATTTTACTTTTGATCTCGACGGTACTGTTACGCTTAACGGAACAGCTACAGAAAACACGGGATTTGCTTATAACGCTCAATCAGAACAGGATCCGTGGATCTTGAGCGGAGTCGGTAAAAAATTCAGAGGAGGCATAATAAGCGAAGATAATAATATCCGATTTAGATTTTTCCCGATCATAAATGGATCGGTTCAGCCGGCGATTTTAGATACTATCAGCGAGGGCGAGTTTATCATTCCGGACAATACTACCTCCGCGACGATCGACATTTTTATCCCATCGGGTACGACTCTCACGAATGTAAAAGTCAAACCATATATTATCAATATGCCGACCATCGACGACGTTCAGTATAAAGTCGACGAAATCAATTCGGATATGGAATACTTAAAAACGGCATTTGATAAAGACTATTTTACTCCGGATTATACAGTAGAAGATGGCTACTATTATGCAAACAACGGGGTAAAGTCTGCTTTAGCTGGCTTTACGGCTGTTACCATAGATTTAGCGGGATTGAACGGTGTAAAAATTTACGGCTATCAAGCTACTGTTATGGCTGGTCTCATATTTGTAGACGGTGACGGGAATTATATGCCAGGGCGAGACGGCGATTATTATCATGTCCCGAGCGCGTCCGGATATAATACCCTTGAGCTCGAGATCCCTCTCGGAGCGGTTACGGCACTCACATCGTTCTCGACAAGTGGCGGACGAACCTATGAAATATCCGGTTTTAAATATTCCGTAGGAGCTGGCGGGCTGAGCGTTCCTGATTTGGCTGACGTGATCATGATTCCAATATTCGGACAATCGTTAAGTGTAGGAGCGGCTGCTACTCCGCCGATCAGCACAAGTCCGAAATATGGCGCTGGAATCATGTTCAACGGAGGTGTGGTTGCTGCTCAAAAGGCTACGTCATTTTTTACCAGCTTCATACCGTTAGCAGAATTATCAAACGAAACACCGGCGAGCGGTTGCGTAGATAAGCTGGTCGAACAGATACAAAGCGACGAAGGCATTTCCGTAATGGCGAATTATTGGCTCAATCATCATGTTCTGATGGTTTCGTGCGGAGCCGGCAGTAAGACAATCGCAGATCTGAAAACAAACTATTACGATGGATTAAAGAACGCTATCCAGGGTGCAAAAAACATCTGCGACAGCGAGGGCTTGACGCTCAATATTCCTTGCTGGTTGTGGATCCAGGGAGAGACAGATCAGAAAGAGGATCCGGACAATTCCAAAGCTGCCACAGATCTAAACACATACAAAACGGAGCTGCTCGATCTACAGACGAGCCTTAATACATACGTTAAGGGAGTCACCGGGCAAACAAACGATATTAAGTGTATTTGTTATCAGAGCGCAGCACAGAATATTGTCGCAACTACAAAGACGCCGTCATATACAAATACGGCTGTCATGGGCGTCCCTACGGCTCAAATGGAGCTCGTCAGAGATAACGCTGCTTTTATTGGCTCGACTCCGGTCTATGTAATGGATCACTCGACAGCTGAACCGATACATTTGTCAGCAATCGGATCAAAAATGCTGGGCTTGTATTGCGGGCTCGCTTCAAAGGCTGCATTATTCAACGAGACAGCTCCGACGGGATTATGTCCTAAATCATATGAGATCGCCGGAAATAAGCTGACTATTCTCTATGATGTTCCTGTTCCTCCGATCCGGATCGATACGGAATGGGTGAAAGAGGTTAGCCATTATGGATTTACGCTCTTAAATTCGAGCAATCAGGATATAATTTCAAGCGTTTCGGTGTTTGATGACACGGTCGAAATTGTTTGTACCGAGTCGCCGCTTAATGCGATGCTGTTTTACGGTTTCAATGGCTCGGCATATAAAGACGGAAGGATTGCCGGCTCAAGAGGTAATGTCTGCGACTCCGCAAAATTCATTTTTGACGGAGAGATCGGAGGCAAAAGGTACACGCTCGGCAATTATGCGTATTCCTTCGTTAAGCTCTTAAACACTAATACAGGAACGATATAAAGCGAAGCCCGTCAAATCGGCGGGCTTTTATAGTTAGGAGGCTACATCATGAAACTGTCAAATATTAGCTATGATCGTTTGAAATGGTTCGCGCTGGTATTCATTCCGGCGTTTGAGGTCCTGATCCTGACGCTCGGGAAAATATGGGGGATCCCGTACTATTCCGAGATCGGTGCGAGCGTCGCGGCTGTCGGTGTGTTCCTTGCTGCGATCCTGGGCGTATCGAGCAGATCCTACTACAAGGAAATCGGCGAGGCTGTCGCTGAGGAAGGCGAGGATCCTGAGGAGGTGATCTAATGGCTACGGAACAGGAGCTCCGGAACAAGATTGTCAGCACAGCAGCGTATTACCTCGGAGCGAAACAGGGCTCAGCTCGGCATAGAGATATTATTAATATCTTTAACACGGTGAAACCGGACGGAGGAGCTGCCGGATATTCAGACGCTTGGTGTGCTGAGTTTGCGTCCGCGTGTGCAATTAAAGCATTTGGAACAAAACAGGCAAAAGAGTTTTTCCCGCTGTCGTGGAATTGCGGGACGATCGTCTCGAAGGCTAAAAAAATGAATATATGGATTGAGAATGATGCATATATCCCAAAGGCTGGCGATTGGATCCTGTACGATTGGGACGACTCCGGAAGAGGGGACAACACAAACGGTCCGGATCACGTCGGAATTGTTGAAAATGTTTCCGGGTCAAAAATTAAAGTAATCGAGGGCAATTATAGCAAAGCGGTCAAAGAGAGGACTCTGTCGGTCAATGGTCGTTATATTCGCGGTTTCGTTGCTCCTAAATATTCAGCAATGGCTGCCAGCGGAAAGAAATCGGTCGCCGTTCTCGCTCAGGAAGTAATCGCGGGCGAGTGGGGAACAGGTTTGACCAGGAAGAAACGTCTCGAGGCTGCCGGCTATGATTACGACGCCGTACAAAAAAAGGTCAACGAGATCCTCGCAGCAAAGAAAAAGAAAACTATTACCTATACCGTAAAAAAGGGAGACACTCTCTCACAGATCGCGGAGAAATACGGAACAACTGTCAAAGCGATAGCAGCCGAGAACGGGATTAAGAATGTAAATCTTATATACGTCGGTCAGAAATTGAAAATAACTAAATAGAGGAGGCGTTTTAAATGAATATAATCGTGTCATCGGTATTGTCAGCGTGTGGAGGGGCATTATTCGCGGTCCTGGTGCTCGGAGTTAAGCGGATCAGGGGACTTGTTGAAGTCGTTAAGGCGCTCAGCCATGACGCACTATTTACACGTTGCGAGCAGCATATCAGCAAGGGCGAGATCACAAGCTCAGAGCTGGAGAACCTGACAATCCTCTATAAGGCTTATACTGATCAAGGTCTCAACGGGACCGGGACGGAATTATACAACAGGGCGAAAGCTCTCCCGCTTAAACAGATTTAGGCGGTCCGGAGGGGAACCGGAACGCGTGGGATCACCTCCTTTTTTTAACAATAGACGCAGAAAACCCGGGGCAATGCGCTCCGGGCTTTTTGCGTGTCTCAAACGAGGCTCATATTTTCGATTTAAGCGATTTTATTTGTACGGTCGATAAATGATACCTTATGCAATCATTCTAATACGTCAGGTATACACGACAGCCGAATTCGGTGCTATCGGAACATA
>JAZUBI010000193.1:0-26630 GCA_045638385.1 Eubacteriales bacterium | reverse complement strand
GGTTGCGTTCTCGGCAATTCCTCGGAGTTCAAAAACTGCGTACTCCTCAATGGGGTTCAGACCCCTCATTACAACTATGTGGGGGATTCTATTCTGGGAAACCGCGCGCACATGGGGGCAGGTGCGATCTGCTCCAACCTGAAAGCGGACGGCAGTGCGGTTGTGATCCACGGCGCGGAGGAAATAGACACAGGATTGCGGAAAATCGGCGGAATTCTCGGGGACGGTGCGGATATCGGCTGCGGCTGTGTCCTCAATCCCGGGACAGTTATCGGGAAGAACACCTCCGTTTATCCGCTGACATCCCTCCGTGGCGTATATCCTCCCGATTCCATCGTGAAAAGCAGTACCAATGTGGTTCCGAGAAGATAGGGGGAATGATAATGGGTTTGTTCTCTTTTTCGGAAGGTAAACTTACGTTATTCTATAAAAGTGTTTACAAACCTCAAAAAATGTGATATAATGAGAATGCTACACAAACTGAATATTAGAATTTTGAGGTATTTCTTCTTTACGGGGATATTGTACCCCTTTTTTGACCATAATCATTTTTGAACTTGGTAAAAGCGCAAGCTCCACTAAATGATTATGGCTTAAAACCCCTAATTCTAATTTAGTTTGTGTAGCAGCAATCGGAGTTGGCGTTTTTCGGTGCGTGGCTTCGGTTACGCACCTTTTTATATGTGGATGGAGAATATATGAGCAAGAAGATTCAAGAAAAAATCATAGATATTACCGGCGTTGAACTTACACCGGGAACCCCCACCGTTTGCCTTGGTAACGGCGAACAAGGGTTTGAGTGTTGTTGTGACGAGTGTGATTACTTTTTGCTTTGTTTTCCGGAGTTTGATGATCAAATCAAAGAAGAAAATATTACTCCAAGTAAGAATGATACCAAAAAACAGTAAAAAATGACAGAGAGTGTAAAACATTCTCTGTCATTTTTGTAAGCAAATAAGATATTCTTTTTAAGATCAAAAACTGTCCTTAAGAATAAGCACCATTGCTTTTGTTTTTTGATTTTAATACTTATTCTCGGAATACACCGGCTCGGCATTGACGACCTTCTGTGCATCTTCTATTACCTTACGAACAAAGGAATAGAGCACGCTGAAGTTTCCGTAAGCCTTTTCGCTTGATGACTCCGATCCGTCAAGCATTTCTATCGTAATATACGCGCGGCGCTCACTGTATCTGTAAAATCTGTATACTACATCTCTTACGTTGCCTTTATAGTCACTTGCCTTGACAGTGATCTTAAGCACGCACTCGCCATTCTCGCCTCCGGTTGCGAAATCATCGAGCTTACGGAATGCCTCCTTCTCGCTCTCACTGAGATCCGCTACATCCTCGAAGGATGCCATAAGAAAATACTTATAGAGCTCCTGGAAATTCTGCATTGCCGTTGCGCTCTGCGAGGATGCGGAATAACCCTCCTTTGAGATAGTGTAATCAAGGAGATTATTATTCGCCATAATATTTGCGACGTATATCACGCTGTCAAGCACATGGACCTCGCCCCAATATCCGCTTGCTGAGTCGACCATAATAAGCACACCGCCCTCAAGAACGTAATATTCGCAAGAGCTCCACACGCCTATGGTACACTCGCTGTAAGTTACCTTATTCCACTGATCGTTTACTCTGTCGTAAGATACGATCGTATCCCTATCGGAATCATACTGTATCTTCTTATCGGTAGTAGGATAGAAAATATCGGAATATCTGCTTATAGTTCCGTTTGAGTTATACTTTGCGGGGATCTCAACCGCTCTTTCGGCAAGTCGGCTGTATCTGTCATCCGCAAGATACAATCCGCTCACAACATCCGAGACGGTATACCACTCTCCGCTTTCGGCATCGACAAGGATATATTTTCCCTTCATCGAGGAGAATACATATCCGTTTCCGAATTTTCCGCGTCCGTATCTTTCATAGGTATCCACAAGATATTTGCCTACCGAGGATCCCTTTTCCGCATAATACATATATCCGTTCTTGGTTGTAAAATATCCTGACTTATATATGATGCTCTCGGATTCCCATTTTCCGCTATCGGCTATCTTGTTTCCGTTAAGGTCGGCATAGGTCGTATATTTTACAAGTCCGTAAATATCGCTTGTTCCCTTTGCGATATTGTAATAGTAATAGACGTATCCGTCAGCTGTTCCGTCTCCGTTAAGATCGATCTCGCTTGACTCTGCGAAAATGTATCCATCCCCCTCGGTTGTTCCGACCGAATAGGTAACGGGAGTTGTAAGATAGTCTCCCCGGTAAAGGGGTGCTATTTTTTCTCCGTTATATGAAAGAACGTATTTTCCGCTGCTCTCATCAACTACTATTTTGTATTCCTTTTCACCGACGTTTATTCTGTTTCCGCTCATCGAGATATATCCGAGATATTTCGAAGCGGAATCCTCTATCGTGAAATTCGTATTAAAGGAGGGCGATTCGATCTTTATACTGTCGATATTCGATATGCTGAGCTGGATATAGTTATCGTCATACCAATAGGTATCGTCCCACTCCAGGAACTGAAAGCTGCTTTCATGCACGCTGACTATCATATCATAGGTTGAGGAATACGCATAGAACATTCCGTCCGCCTGCTTTTCGCTGATCTCGACAAAGTTCTCAACGTAGATAGTCTCACCCTTTGAGTCCTGTGTTTTAAACAAGAATCCAACAACAAAGGGGGAATTTACAAGGCCGTATTCATCAAGCTCTTCCTCTGTGGGATTAAGCTTGACTACCTCACCAAATTCCGTCTGATAAAATCCCGAAAGCATAGTATCGACGTTATTGCTGTCAAGATAATATCCCGCGGCATACTCGAGCTTTGAGATATACGGAGTATAGGCATACATAGTGCCGCTTCTCTCGCTGAGGTCGGAATAATAGAAATCGCAGACCTTATGGCTGTATTTATCGAAGAGAAGCTCGTATTCCTTTAAAAATTCCTCGCTTCCGACGTCTCCCTCGCCAAATTTATCGGCAAGCTCGCTATATATTCTCTCATAGTCTATCTTATCGTATATTCTGAAATCGGATACGTTGAAATAGTTATTGAGCTGCATGGGATATACGATTGTGGGGACTACAAATTCCTCTATTCTGCCAAGCAAAAGCTCGGAGACTGCGCTGGCGCCTATAACGTATATAGTTGCTCTGTCCTCAAATCTTGCGTAATATCCGGTTTCGGTTACCGTCATATCACCCACGGTGACTCTGTAAGTCTCTCCCGTCATCGTTGTGATGACATACCACGCCGGAGTATATTCGTATTCGACCTCTATTTCGTTTCCGTTCTCATCGGTCTCGATCCTTGTCCTTGTCTCGGGAGCTAATCCGTATTCGGCATAGTCAATATTTCCGTTTTCGAGCTTGACGGGATCCTGCAATCTTCTTGTTGAAAGAGTATATCCGCAGGCTACCGCGAGCTGAGCGAAGCTTTCCGCAGAAAAAGGCGTTGCTTCACTGTCCTTGATCACAAAATTACCCGCATCATTTCTCAAAAATGTATATTCTCCGTTGGCGTTATGCACCTCGATCGATTTTATGATCTTTGACTGGTCGTTCGTTGCAAGCTTATCATAGGTAAGCTGCTTGAACATCAAAACGTACTGACCGAAATCCTGCACCTCGGTTCCCTCTGTATCGACAACGGCAAATATCGTTGCCTCGCCTGTTGTGGGATCTACCGAAACCATAGTACCGAGCGTTGTCTGATAATACGTTTTACCCATAAACTCGGTAGTATCGCACATCTCGCCGCTCTTATGATACAAGGCATACACACCGGTATCCTTTTTGATGTCGTATTTTGTTCCGTCAACGTCCTCAAAAACGTATATATCAACGATGTAGTTCACGAAAAGAAGCGCGCCGACAAGAAGCAGTATTCCGACAGCCGACAAAATGATGGCAAGCCTCTGCTTCTTTTGCATATTCCTTTTCTTGGCGCGCGCTACTGCGGACACACCGATGCTTTTTTCTTTGCTCTGTTCAGGCATAATTTAAGTGTTCCTTATCTTATCCGTTTTTTATCTTAAGCGCCTTTTTATCGTGATGAATGCGCCGACCAAAAGGCAGATTACCGCGGGAGTGATCGCAAGGTATTTCATCCACTCCTTGCATTCCGCTACATAAGCCTCCTGATTTTCCACGTTCATCTCATAGACATAGAGTGCCTTGAGCTTGATGTTTGCCGGCACCGCCTCTGTTCCCGACTGACGAAGCGCCGAGAGCATAACGTCACAGTTACCGTACGCGGCAGACGAGAGAAGCTCGTTTTTAAGAAAATCGGTTGATGACATTGCGATAACGTATGAAGACTTATCAATAGTCGTATAGTTAGTCTCCTGTATCATTCTCGATTCTCTTGTTATTGTCATAAATCTGAAGGGGTTGAGATCGGTTGCAATTTCGTACACCTCGTCACCGATATAAGCGGTAGCCGTATTATGTGACGTGAAGACGTCGACGAGGATGCGGCTGACTCCGTTTCTGTAATAGCTGTAATATGAATTGATCTCCGAGCTTGTGTCTGTTCCGTCAAGCGTTGTTTCTGCATCGGGAGTCGTAAAGAATTTCATATAGCTATCCGAGGGAGAGAGCGATGTTGCGTTTTCGAAGAGCACCATCGGGGGGAATGCCTGGCTTGAAAGATCCTTTGTTATTCCGCCCGCAACTCCGACCTCGCCGTACTGTCCGACCACTACGTCTCCAAGTCCCGGATCGGTGCTGTTTACGCTGTCTCTTATCACATAGTTTTCCTCAACACCGTCTTTATTGGCAACTCGCATGACCGTAACGCCCCACTCCTCAAGATACTCCTCAAGGTTTTTAAGCTTCGGCGTTTCTCTGTTACACACGAAGAGGAAGGCATTTGATCCTTCAAGGTACACGTCAAGCTTTTCTATCTCGGAAACTCCGTTTTCGCCGAGTGATCCGAACGCCTTAAAGTCGGTCTGAGGATCAAAGCAGACCATCATTCGGCAGTTTTCGGGAATCTCATCCTTTTCAAGGTCGATAAGCTCGACATCATAGCCTGCTCCGCCTATAACCTTGATAAATTCGGAATATTCCTCCTTTATCTCGCCGTTTTCGTCAACAATCGTCTCTCCGTGGTTTACGGTTATCGCACATATCGGAGACTCCGCGCGTGTCAATGAAAGGATCATTGCGGAAAGTCTTTGCTCCCCGTTATACGCCCACGGCTTTTCCGCATTCTCGTCCTGATAGTAAAACGCGCTTATCTTCTGAACAAGATATTCGCTTCCAAACTCAACGATAATATCACTATTATAGATAGACGATGCGGAAGTTGTCTTGAATTTCTGTACCGCGGACGGGTTTTTATCGATGTTTATATAGCTGACCTCTATCGCGTGCGGAAATTCGCGCTCAAGCGAGCGAGCGGTCATATTGAGGTAGTACATCTGAGTGTCTGCCTCGATATAGTCCTTGTCCGCGCAGAATATGATATTCAGCTTTATCGGGTCCTCTCCCTTTGCCTTTCTCTCGGCATTCACCTTTTCTATCATAGGCACCGCATCTGTGGCAATAAGAGTTTTGCAGGTCTCTGAAAGCGTATACATGGGTGCTTCACCGCTCACATATTTGACCTTTGTAAGGTCTATAAACCAGAGGAGTGCATCGCTGAAATATGATACAGCTATATTAACCGCAAGCACGAGCACTATTACCGCAACGGTTATTATTTTCATAGACTTTGGGCTTTTTACCTTGACGATCTCTCCCTCGGAGAGCTCCTCAAGCCCTTTTTCTTCTCTCTTCACGCGTATACTCCTCCTTTCTTTTCTTCCTTATCGATCAAAATCATCTGTGGCGTCTCCTGGTAAGAACTACTGCTCCTACCGCCGTACACGCGACCGCGGGGAGCGCTATCAGAATAATGGTTGTTATATTTGCATCCCTCGTTGTCAGAATCTGTATTCTGACCTCACCAAACGGCTTGAAAACAAGGTTTGCGGGTGCGTTTTCCTTACCCATATAGCGAAGGATCTGTGTCATCGTTCTGCTGTTACCTATAACCGAGGACTGCATAGCCTCGCCCGATGCAAAATCGACCGATGCGGCGGCTATGAGATAGCCGGTCTCGCCGTTATCGCAGGTCTGCTCGGTCAATGTCATAAGCATAAACGGGTTTTCGGAGGCTCTTGCTACCGCTCTGCCTCCCGCCCAAGCTACTGCGGAGCTACTGCTCACAAGCAGGGGGGCTGTCTTTATTTTTCCGTCCTTTGAGACATAGTTTCCGTTGCCGTCACTCGAAAATCCGCTTGCAATGCCTATGCAGGTTGAGTTACCGAACGCATTTGGCGCGCTCATGGATGAGAGAACGCCGGCGCCGATTCCCGCGCTTGCATTCTCGGAAAGCACTGTGCATCCGTCTACCGTGAGCGAATTAGCCTTGTCCTGCACAAGATAGCACGCCTCTGTGCCGTTATCCAAGGGCTCGTGCATATATCTTACGCCCTTTGACGCGAGAAATGCCTCAAAATTTTTAAATCCGCCCGACGCAAATGTATCCGCGGACACGAACACCATATATTTTCCGCCCTCGGACATGAATTTTTCAAGCTTTTCTATCTCCGAGACCGTTCCTGTTCCATCGCTGACCGTCATATCCTTCTTAGGATTGAAGGTAACGAGAAGATCGCAATCCTCAGGGATCTCGTCGGTATGAAGATCGAGGACGTCGATATTATATCCCGCCTCGGTTATCATTCTTACAAATTCGTAGTCACCCCATATCTCACCGTGGTTCAACGTGAGGTAACACATAGGATCATCCTTCTGCGTAACGCGCATAAGGCAGGATGCAAGCATCTTTTCTCCGTTATATGCGGTCGCGCTTGAATTGTATCCGTCGCTCTCGATTATATACATATCGCGAAGATTTACCGTCTGGTGCTTGCCGTTAAAGACACACACCACATCCTCGGTCGATTTTACTCCGTAGGACGATGCTATCGACGGTCTTTCCCAGATGTCGAGATGCTCTATCTCAAAATATCCCGGGAACATCTCGCTTATCTGCTTTATTGAGTCCAAAATGTTGCCGTAAAGCTCGTCAGCGAGGATATTTTCCTCTGTATCGCAAAGCACTATCTTTATTTTTTGCCTTTCAGCTGCGCCCTCGTTTACCTTGTCGACCTCTGATATAACATAATCGTCAAGATAATCGCGGCAGGCCTCGCTTATCTTATAAAGCTGCGGCTTTTTAAGCTCTGCGTACATCCACTCGTAGCGCAAGCAAAGCTTGGCGGCGATAACGTTTACTATAACCGCACCCGCTATCACAAGCGCGCAGAGCAAAAACGATACCGCTCCGTGCCGAAGTCGGCGTTTTATTGATCTTTTTGTCATTCGTCTCTCCCCCGCGATCAGCTCCAACGGCGCTTCTCATATACGCGCACCGTAAGGAAGAGGAAAACAAATACAAGTGAGATCAAATAGACCGTTGCGCCTATGTCGAATATTCCTCTTACAAAGTTATTGAATCTGCTCGTTACGCTTATCCACGAAAGCACAAGTCTTATACTGTACACGTCGATAAACGAGGTGAACACTCCTATTGCCAAGAATCCGACGACCACCGCCATAGTTACAACTGCCGCGGCAAGCTGATTCTCACAAAGCGAGGAGACAAAGGTTCCTATTGCGATAAACGCCGCGCCTATCAGCACAATGCCTATAAGACATCCGACTATCTCGCTGGTGACAGGGCCGATATACATTATATCCTCTCCCATTGCCGCCTTTTCCTTTGCCGCGATAGTATAAAGCGGAATAAGGTTTACACAGGAAACTCCTACACAGCCGACAAAAAGCGTCAGCGCGGCAAAGAATTTTCCGAGCACCATTCCCGTTATCGTTATCGGGGCGGTGAGCAAGAGCTGCTCTGTGCGCATCTTTTTTTCCTCTGAGAAAAGGCGCATCGTCAAAAGTGGGATGAGTATTACGAAGGCATATATCATCAATGAAAAATAATTGCCGGTGTAGTAGGTTCTCTGCAAAATGGTTGTGTAGCAGCACAAAACGGCAGAAAACATGAGAAATATTCCCACGAATATATATCCTATCGGATTTGTGAAGTAGGAGCGCATCTCCTTTTTATATATTGCGAACATTTTATCTGTCCTTTCGATGTTTCTTTTTTCTCTTATGCTTATTCGTCGATCTCGTTTTTCGCGTCTTCCTCGCGCTTTGCCTCGGCGTCTCTTACCATACTGTCGGCAAGCTCGCTTTCAAGCGCGTTTCTTGCTCTTTGGCCTCTTCTCTTTGTTTCGCGCTCACGGTGATGTCCCGCACTCTTTTCTTTTTCCTTTTCTGTGCGGTCAACCACGCTTATGAATATGTCCTCAAGGCTCATTCCGACTGCCTCAAGTCCTACCATTGCCCACCCCTTTTGCGCCAAGGTGAAGAAGAGCTTTTTGCGCACGTCAGCGCCCATCTCGCTCTCTACGGTAAACACGTACGCCTCTCCGTCTCTTTGCGTTTGCACCTCAGCAAAGCTTACACCGGGTATCTCCTTGATGGTTGCAAGCACTTCCTTCTGAGGTCCGCAAACCTTTACGTTGAAGCGGCGGTTATTTTCTACTACGCGGGTGATGTTTTCGGTCTTCTCATCCGCTACGATCTTGCCCTTATTTATAATGACGATTCTGTCACAGACTGCCGCTACCTCACCCAAAATGTGAGTTGAAAGCAGGACGGTATGGTTTTTACCGAGTGTTCTTATAAGGCTTCTGATCTCTATTATCTGTTTGGGGTCAAGTCCGACAGTGGGCTCGTCGAAAATAATGACCGGAGGGTCTCCGATGAGCGCCTGCGCAACGCCTACTCTCTGCTTATATCCCTTTGAAAGGTTACGTATAAGTCTCTTTCTTACATCGGATATTCTTACAACCTCGCATATCTCGCTCAAATGAGCCTCGCGGTCAAAGGTACAGCCCTTGAGGTCGTAATTGAAATTGAGATATTCGTCTACGGTCATATCGGGATATACCGGAGGCTGCTCGGGAAGGTAGCCTATGAGCTTTTTCGCGCCGATAGGATCCTTGAGCATATCTATGCCGTCTATCGATACTCTTCCCGACGTTGCAGAAAGGTATCCCGTAAGTATATTCATCGTTGTGCTCTTTCCCGCGCCGTTCGGGCCGAGGAATCCCACAGTCTCGTTTGCGGATATTTCAACGCTGATGTCATCAACTGCGCAATTTGAGCCGTAATTTTTAGTTAAATGCTCGATCTTTATCATTTTTGCATCCTCACAAGTGTGTTTCGTTAGGTTTTCAATCGTTTTGCAAAATTTTCACAAATAACAGTTTAACATATATTTGTAAACGCGTAGTGAACATAATTATATATTAAAACAATATTTAGCGAATTATCGGTGATTTTTTTGTGTTTTTGCTGTGTTTTTTGCCTTTCTGCTGCTATTTTCCCTTCCGCAGGCTTCGGATATGTGAATTTTTCCTTGACTTTTGACTTTTTTTCTGTTAAAATGGTATTTGTAAAAATATGCTCTCGCGGGCGGCTTGTTTTTTGCTTACTCCGCGAGATATGCTTGACAAAAGAGGTAAATTAAATGAGTAACATCAAAGACGCTTCCCTTTGGCAGTCGGGAAGAGATAAGATCGAGTGGGTGCGCTCCTACATGCCCCTGCTCAGCTCCATTGAGGAGGAATTTAAAGCTAATCAGCCCTTTAAGGGTCTTAAAATCTCGATGTCGATACATCTTGAGGCTAAAACCGCAAATCTTGCGAAGGTGCTCCGCGCCGGAGGCGCAGACGTGCGCGTTACCGGATGCAATCCGCTTTCAACTCAGGATGACGTCGCGGCCGCCCTCGTTCACGAGGGCTTCGAGGTCAACGCCGTCCACGGCACAGATGCCGAGGGATACACGCGCGACCTTATAAATACGATCTCATTTTGCCCCGATATCCTCATCGATGACGGCGGCGACCTCATGGCTCTCCTTCACGGAGAGTGCCGCGACTACGGTAAAAACCTTATAGGCGGCTGTGAGGAGACCACAACAGGCGTTCACAGACTCATTTCCCGTGAGGCTCAGGGCAAGCTTGACTACACAATGATCGACGTAAACGATGCAAATTGCAAACACTTGTTCGATAACAGATACGGAACCGGACAGTCTACCCTTGACGGAATAATGAATTCCACCAATCTTATCATTGCGGGTAAGGTTTTTGTTGTGGCCGGATACGGCTGGTGCGGCAAGGGTCTTGCTATGCGTGCCAAGGGTATGGGCGCGATAGTTATCGTTACTGAGATCGATCCTATCAAGGCGATAGAGGCAGTTATGGACGGATTTACCGTAATGACCATGGATGAGGCTGCTCCTCTCGGTGATATTTTCGTAACTCTCACCGGTTGCGCCGACGTTATCACCGAAAAGCATATGAAGGTTATGAAGGATGGAGTTCTTCTTGCCAACAGCGGTCACTTTGACGTTGAGATCAACAAGTCTCATCTCGAGGCACTTTCAGTACAAATGTTCGATAGAAAGCCTAATATCAAGGGCTACAAGATGGCAGACGGACGTATTTTAAACCTTTTGGCAGAAGGAAGACTTGTAAATCTTGCCGCAGGAAACGGACATCCCGCCGAGATCATGGATATGTCCTTTGCTATTCAGGCAAAGTCTCTTGAATACCTTGCCAAGAATCGCGGCAAGCTCAAAAAGCACCTCTACCCCGTACCTGAGGAGATCGACAACGCAGTAGCACTTCTCAAGCTCAAGACTATGGGTATCAGCATTGATTCGCTTACAGACGCACAGAAAGAATATCTTGCAAAGGTAGATTAAATGGAGCTTAAAACACAAATAGCCGTTATAGGCGCGGGGCATGCCGGCATCGAGGCTGCCCTCGCTTCGGCAAGAATGGGACTTGATACGGTTCTGTTCACAATGTCTCTTGACAGTATCGCAAACATGCCTTGCAATCCTTCAATAGGCGGCACGGCAAAGGGTCATCTCGTTTACGAGATAGATGCCCTTGGCGGCGAGATGGGTCGCGCGGCGGATCTTGTTACTCTGCAATCGCGGACCTTAAATCTCGGCAAGGGTGCGGCTGTACAGTCAAAGCGAGTCCAGGCGGACAGGAAGAAGTATCAGGCCATAATGAAATCAACGCTTGAAAAGACCGAAAATCTCAGGCTTATTCAAGCGGAAATAACAGAGATCATAACCGAGGATGTATCCGAAAGCCCTTATACTAAAAGGATAGTTGGCGTCAAAACGCGACTTGGAGAGATCTGGAGCTGTAACGCCGCCATTATCACAGCCGGAACATTTTTGAACGGCAGGATCTTCGTTGGCGGAGTAAACTATGCCTCCGGTCCCGACGGACTTCTTGAGGCAAGCGGACTATCCGATTCATTGGCTCAAAACGGCATTAAGCTTATGAGATTCAAGACCGGAACACCTGCGAGAGTCAAGAGATCGTCAATAGATTTCTCAGGTCTTGAGGTTCAGGACGGCGAGCTCGACTTTATTCCTTTTTCATGGAAGAGCGATCCCGATGAATTTGGCAAGATCGAGCAGATCCCTTGCCACATCGTATATACAAACTCGGAAACACACCGCATAATAAAGGAAAATATACATCGCTCGGCTATGTATTCCGGACAAATCCACGGCACGGGACCGAGATACTGTCCGTCAATTGAGGACAAGCTCGTAAGATTCGCTGACAAGGAAAGACATCAGCTTTTCGTTGAGCCACTTGGAGAAAACACCGAAGAAATGTATATTCAAGGCTTCTCGACCTCACTCCCGACGGACGTTCAGTACAAAATGCTAAGATCACTTCAAGGCTTTGAAAACGCAGAGATAATGCGTTACGCTTACGCGATCGAATACGATTGCATTGACCCCACACAGCTTTATCCTACGCTTGAATTTAAAGACATTTCAGGACTTTACGGCGCCGGACAGTTCAACGGAACCTCGGGATATGAAGAAGCGGCGGCTCAGGGTCTCGTTGCGGGAATGAACGCATCTCTCAAAATACAAAGCAAGGATGCCGTTATCCTTGAGAGATCAAGCAGTTATATCGGAACCTTGATCGATGATCTCACAACAAAAGGCACGAATGAGCCTTACAGAATGATGACATCTCGCTCGGAATACCGTTTGCTTTTACGCCAGGATAATGCCGACAGAAGATTGACACCGATCGGTATAAAATCAGGACTTGTAAAGGACGAGCAAAAGGCTTATTTTGAAGAGAAGCAGGAACTGATAGCACAAGAGGTCGAAAGGCTTGAAAACACTTATATATCAAAAGAAAAAGCAACACTTTTCCTTGAAAAGCACGGGTTGGATGCCGCTAAATCCGGCGTATCACTTGCCGACTTTTTACGCAGACCCGGATTCGATTATGAATCAATCACACAGATCGATACGGGCAGAAAAGAATTGCCGCGTGCTGTTATAATTACTGCCGCAACCGATATTAAATATGAAGGTTACGTTAAAAAGCAGCTTTCCGAGGTAAAAAAGCAAGAAAGACTTGAAACCAAAGCCTTGCCGTGTGATCTCGACTACAAGAACATAAAAGGACTCAGACTTGAGGCCGCACAAAAGCTCGACAAAATAAAGCCGTTAACGGTAGGACAAGCATCAAGAATAAGCGGAGTAAGCCCTGCAGATATATCGGTTTTACTTGTATATCTTGGGATAAAATAAGGAAATGAATCAAACTGAATTTAATAGTATTCTCATAAAAGCCTTTAGCGACAACGGTTTAGGAGATCTTTTGTCCGATGAAAAGGCTGATCAATTATATCGCTTTTCAAACATTCTCGTTGAGACTAATAAAAGCTTCAATCTCACAGCTATCACCGACGAAAAAGACATTATACTGAAGCATTTTGCTGATTGCGCAACGGTTTTACCACACATTCCATCGGGCGCGAGCATAATTGACGTTGGATGCGGCGCCGGATTCCCCTCTTTGCCGATTGCCATAATGAGAGGCGACGTTAAGGTCACAGCTCTTGACAGCACGGCAAAAAAGATCCATTTTATTAACAGCACCGCGCGCGAGCTTTCGCTTGACAACATTCAAGCGATTACAGCAAGAGCCGAGCATTTCGCAAAGGATCACAAGGAATCATTTGATGTAAGTATAAGCCGTGCGGTAGCCAGAATGAACATTCTTGATGAGCTTTGCCTGCCGCTTACAAGAATTGGCGGAAAGTTCATCGCCATGAAATCTTCAAGAGGCGAAGAAGAATTTTCCGAGGCAAGAAAAGGCATAACAATACTTGGCGGAAGGCTTGATGAGGTACATAGGTTATCGCTTACGCTTGAAGAATCAAGTATTGAAAGAGAAATTTACATCATAAGCAAAATAACAAAAACGCCACCGCAATATCCAAGGAACTACTCGCAAATTGCAAAAAAGCCATTATAAACAAATAAGACCGCTGACCGAAAAGTCGGCGGTCTTATTTGTTTCACGTGAAACACGTTGATTTAAGCATACTGTTTCACGTGAAACAATGTATAAATCGTGCGTAATCTGTTTCACGTGAAACATCAAAAACGCCGCGCCAAAATCGCTCCTCGTTTCACGTGAAACAAAAATATTTTAGAAAAATCAAAAAACCTCTTGAAAATCAGAAAAATATAGTGTATAATATGAACAAACAGATATAAAACAACCATAAAATATGATTGGAGATAAAAAATTGGGAAAAATAATTTCTTTTTCTAACCAGAAGGGCGGAGTCGGAAAGACAACCTCTGCGGTCAACGTGGCGGCTTCTCTCGGCATTCTCGGTCACAAGGTTCTCCTTATAGACCTTGATCCCCAGGGCAATGCAACAAGCGGTGTTGGTATAAGCAAAAAGACTCTAAAATATTCAATTCACGACGTCTTAGTCGGTGACGTAAAGGCAGAGGATGCTATTATAGTCACCAATTTTGAAAATTTAAGCGTTATACCTGCTCATATTTCTCTCGCAGGCGCTGAATACAACCTTTATCAAGGTAACGGCGCGGAAAGAGTTATGAAGAACGCTCTTGACCCCATAAAGGATAATTATGACTACATTATAATAGACTGCCCGCCCTCACTCAGCATGCTTACCGTAAACGCAATGGTAGCCAGCGATGGCATCATTATACCTATGCAGTGCGAATTTTACGCACTTGAGGGTCTCTCTCAGCTCACTGTCACCATAAATAGAATAAAAGCGAACTTTAACAGCTCGCTCAACATAAGCGGTATTCTTATTACAATGTACAATTCAAGGCTTCTTCTCTCGCTTCAGGTAATGAACGAGATGAAAAAGCATTATGCGGACAAGCTTTTCAAGACACAGATTTCGAGAGGTGTAAGAGTTTCCGAGGCTCCCGGCTTTGGAATGCCCGTTTACTATCACGATAAGAGAAGCAAGGGCGCGAACGAGTACTTAGAGGTTGCAAGAGAGCTTGCAAGCAGAATATAATATAATAAGGAGAAAAACCATGGCAAAAGGTGGACTTGGAAGAGATTTTTATTCAATTCTTGACGATAATATGCTTGAAACCAAGAAGGATTCTGTGATGACCGTACGTCTTGGCGACATAGAGCCTCGCAGAGATCAGCCCAGAAAATCCTTCGACGACGAATCAATACAGCTTTTGGCTGATTCTATTGCTATTCACGGCGTTCTTCAGCCTATTATCGTGCGCGAAAACGCAAATTTTCCCGATACATATGAGATAATTGCAGGTGAGAGACGTTGGAGAGCTGCAAAAATGGCCGGTCTTTCAGAGATCCCCGTTGTAATTGTTGACGGAGATGACCTCAAGATCGCTCAGATCGCGCTTGTTGAAAACGTGCAGAGAGAAAACCTCAACCCCGTTGAAGAAGCTTTTGCTTATCAGGCGCTTATCGAAAGATTTGGTCTTACACAGGAGCAGCTTTCAAAGGAAGTTGGAAAATCCCGCCCTGCAATCGCAAATATGCTTCGTCTTATTGATCTTCCCGATGAGGTTCTTGAGCTTTTGAAGGAAGGAAAGATAACAAACGGACACGCGAGGGCTATTCTCGGTCTTGAATATGAGGATCAGATGATAATTCTTGCAAACAAGGTCGTTGAACGCGATCTTTCTGTTCGCGAGGTTGAAGCAACCGTTCGTAAGATGCTTGCCGAAAAGGACATCGAGGTTCTTGCGGAAAACCGTGACGAGACAGTTCAAAGAAGAGTTTACATGAGAGAGCTTGAAAGAAGAGCCATGGACAGGCTCGGAAGAAGAGTTAAGATCAATCAGACTGCTAAAAAGAAGACCGTTGAGCTTACCTTTGACAGCGATTCCGATCTCGAGGAAGTACTCTGCTTGCTCTGCGGAGATAACTTCTTCAAAGCGTAAAAAACTGTATAAATCCTTATAGAATAAGGAATAATTAAGACAAATAGCGAAAGGAACATTACCATGCTTGATATAAATTATATAAAGGAAAACCCTGCGGAAGTCATTGAAAGGCTTGCCATCAAGGGAAAAGATGCAAAAGAGGAAATTGCCGCAATTCTTGAGCTTGATGCAAAAAGACGCGCTCTTATAACCGAGACCGAGGGCTTCAAGGCTGAGCAGAATAAGCTCACGAAGATGATTCCTCAGTATAAAAAGGAAGGAAAGGATCCCTCCCCCATTTTCGCGCAGTCTAAGGAGCTTGGCGCAAAGGCAAAGGCCAATGACGAGCTTATAAAGACGGTAGAATCCCAGCTTACAGGCTATATGCTCGGTCTTCCCAACCTTCCCGACCGTGATCTTAAGCCCGGCGGAAAGGAAAACAACGAGGCTATCCGTTATTTCGGCGAGCCCAAGAAGTTTGATTTCGAGCCCAAGAATCACGTTGATCTTTGCACCTCCTTAGGCCTTATCGACTACGAAAGAGGTACAAAGCTCTCCGGATCCGGCTTCTGGATCTATCGCGGAATGGGTGCAAGACTTGAGTGGGCGCTTCTCAATTACTTTATGGATACTCACCTCAATGACGGATATGAGCTTATTCTTCCTCCTCACATGCTCGAATATGAGTGCGGTGTTACCGCAGGTCAGTTCCCGAAGTTTGCTGATGAGGTTTATAAAATAGAAAACCCCACCGACAACCGTATGAGATATATGCTTCCCACCGCAGAGGCCGCTCTTGCTTCTCTTTACAGAAACGAGATCCTTACAGAACAAGATCTTCCCAAAAAGCTTTTCAGCTACACACCTTGCTTCCGCCGCGAGGCAGGCTCTTATCGCTCCGACGAGCGCGGAATGGTACGCGGACATCAGTTCAACAAGGTTGAAATGTTCCAGTTTACCTTGCCCGAAAAGAGTGACGAGGCATTTGAAGAGCTTGTAGTAAAGGCCGAAAACCTTGTAAAGGGACTCGGCTTCCACTTCAGAACAGTTAAGCTCGCCGCAGAGGATTGCTCTGCTTCCATGGCACGTACGTTCGATATTGAGATAAATATCCCCTCCATGAACGGCTACAAGGAGGTAAGCTCCGTATCCAATGCGCGCGACTATCAGGCAAGACGCGGTATGATGAGAGTTAAGAGAGATAACGGCAAGATCGAATATCTCCACACCCTCAACGGAAGCGGACTTGCAACATCCAGAATTCTTCCCGCGCTCGTCGAGCAGAACCAGAACGCTGACGGCAGTGTTACCGTTCCTGAGGTTCTCCGCAAGTATCTCGGCGTGGATGTAATAAAGAAATAATCAGATCTTTAGACTTTAAGACATCCGAGTGGAATTATTTTGACTCGGATGTCTTTCAAAAAGGAGAAAATAGTGTTATATTTGTTTTCAGCACAAGAAAAAAGTCTGTTTCGCGAGCTGTGGGAATACTTTGATGAAAAGTATTTTTCGCCCGACATGCCGCGAATGGAAAACATAAAATTCGGAACCGGAACACTTGTCACCTTAAAGACCGTTCTTATCGGTATTACGCTCGGTATCATTTTTGCCTCGTTTATCACTATATACAACAAAAGATACCTTGGCGGATTCATTCGCAAGCTTTTGCGCGAGCAATGTCTTGGAGCAAGCAGCGCGAAAACCCTTGATGAGCTCGGTTACAGCAAGAAATTAGGCTTAAAGCTTGCCTTGCGCACCGGAAAGCCGCTGTCCAGGTGGGCGAGATGTGTAGAGGAGGACGATTTTTTTGCAGAGATCGAGAAAAAGCGGGCTGAATTTGAAGAAGCGCACAAGGATGACGATGATCCGCCAAAGTTTCACGAGGTGAAATTCAAAAGAGACATGAAAACGATGCATTTCTACGTGCC
Source organism: Eubacteriales bacterium (assembly GCA_045638385.1). GTDB lineage: Bacteria > Bacillota > Clostridia > Oscillospirales > CAG-272 > SVTX01. The sequence continues at coordinate 9,302 of JAZUBI010000193.1, read as the reverse complement.
CGAGGAGAAAAAATACGCCGCTGACGTTAAATTTGACGCCAAGGGTGCAAACTGGATCTCCTTTATACTCGTTGCCGTGATCTCAATACTTATTTGCGCATTCCTTTCATTTATCCTTCCGGATATTGTGAAAATGGTGGATAACTTCATATCCATATTCAAAACGAAATAAAATATAATTAAAAGCCGCCGATCTTTCGGCGGCTTAAAAAACAGAAAGCGAGAAAAGCTGTGGAAAAGATTATAATTGCTTTATCTTCAAGTCTGTCGCCAAACGACTACGTTACAGTAAAGGTTGATTACCTTGATGCTGTCCGCGCGGCGGGGGGGATTCCGTCCGTGCTGTCACCGAGGCTTGACGATGATTACATACGCGAAATTTGTGAAACATCAGACGGTTTCTTGTTTTGCGGCGGAGATGATCTCGATCCGAAATATTATGGGGAAGAGATCAACGGCTCAGAGAACATATGTTCTATAAGAGATGAGTTCGAACAAAAGCTTCTTGCCGCGGCAATGAAGACCGGCAAGCCCATCCTCGGAATTTGCAGAGGTATGCAGGTCATAAACGTATTTCTTGGTGGAAGTCTGTATCAGCACATTGAGGGTCACAAGCAAAGCGAGCCGAGAAATGTCAGAACGCACGGCGTAAGGCTTTCTGACGGCTTTCTCAAGGATATAATCGGTGAAGAGCTTATACAGGTGAATTCTTTTCATCATCAGCTTGTAAAAAGGCTTGCAGATCCTCTCGTTCCCGATGCAGAAAGCGTTAATGAGGGGTATATTGAGGCTTTTCATTACCCTAAGCACAAATTTCTTGTCTGCGTACAGTGGCATCCCGAGGCTTATTTTGCTGAATCAGAGACGTCATCAAGGATTTTTGAGCGATTTATTGAAGCTTGCAAGGAGAGATAAATTGGGGGTTAGCGGGGGGATGCGGGGGGCGCGCTCCGCGGGGTCGCTTTTTAAAAAAAGCTCCGCAAAAACTTTTAATCTTTTGGGTTCTAACTAAGGTGGAGTGACGCTGAAATTTCACAAGTGAAATTTCAGCCTACTGAGGTGAAATACGCCTTGCAGTATTGAACCCAGCCGAAAAAGTCCTTATAAACCTTAAGCTTTTCTAAGTTAAAGATACTGTTGCGAAGAATTAAAAATACACTTGCAACACGATAGCAGATAGACTATGCTTGTGCTACACGGTGTAGTTTAGTAAACCGTCTTAACCATGACCTTATATAGGTTGGGGTTTTGGGGGTGTGGGGGGATTTTTTCCCTGGAAAATCCCCCCACGCGCATCCCCGCCTCCCCGACAAATCATAATTTGAATATTTGAAATCGATAAAAAAAGAGTTGACGCTGTCAACTCTTTTTTATTATTAGTGAATTTTTGTTCCCTCGGGAACAGAATCGTCAACGAAGATCACCTTGCATCCGCAAGTGTTATTGGTTGCCGCGAGAAGCATTCCGTTGCTGTTTACACCTGTAATACGGGTGGGTAGGAGATTTGCGATAACGATTATCTTCTTGCCAACAAGCTCATCGGGGGTGTAGTGGTGCTTGATGCTCGATACGATAACTCTCTCGTCAATTCCGTCGTTCAACGTAAGCTTGTAGCAGGAGTGCGATTTTCTGATCTCCTGACACTTAACTATCTTGCATACGCGAAGGTCGAGCTTTGCAAAATCATCTACCGAAACAAACTCGGGATTGATGGGCTCAACGGGATCGGGCTCACCGTAGGTCTTTTCCTCGACAACGGGAGCTGCGTCCTCAACAGCCTTCTTATCAATAGCCTTTTCCTCCTCGGTCTGCGCAGTGGAGAAGTCAAGCAAATGGATGAATCTGTCCTTCTCGATAGCATAGAGGAAAAGATAGAGACGGGGGCCCTGCTCCTTATCGATGAGAAGCTTATATACCGTCTTGAAGAACTTGCCCTGGATGGTCTTAAGCTCCTTTTGATCGGTTATCTCGGGGTATATTCTCTTGGGAATTGCATAGAGCTCTGTGTTGAGATCATCAAGTGTGAAGGTTGAGTTTGCCATATAGCTATGGAGCTCTGCAATTGTCGCCTTTTCCTTTTCATCGAGTGTTTCCCAGATCTCGAAGTTACGTGTTGCGCGGAGCTTGTTTACCTGGTCGGGAGCGCACTGCTCAAGCCAGAACTTAGCTCTGTCAAGACGGTCTGCGAACTGCTCGTACTTATAGGGTGTTCCGATCTTCTCAAATACGGTCTCGAGCATAGGAACGTTGAAATCCACTATACTTCCGAGCTGTACAAGAAGTCCCATGGGAACGGTCTCAAGCGTTCTGCCCTCGATCACGCAGTTATCCATCAGCGCCTTGTTAAAGTCGCTTGCGTTTCCGGATATATACTCGGTGTACATCTTGTCAAACTCGAAATACTGACGAAGTATTCCGTCGTCGAAGCAGAAGTCGAACGCCTTTACGGGCTCGGTCTTTGAGTAGAGCCAGAGGATTATCTCGGGCTGATAGAGCTTCAAAAGAAGCTCGGGAGTCATGTTAAGTCCGGAGGACGATGACATCTTGCCCGCAACTCCCTTGATACCGATAAACTCGTATCCCTGATAGATGGGAGCCTCGTGGTTGTATATCTTCTTTGCGATGACCTTTGAGTTGTTGTAAGATCCCGTGGGGGCGGAGTGATCCTTTCCGCCGGGCTCAAAGTCGACCTGCTCATATTTCCAACGCATTGCCCAGTCTATCTTCCATCCGAGCTTGCAGTTGAAATTTTCAAGGAAATTGAAGGTTCCCTTATGTCCGCAACGGCATTCGTATTCAGCGACCGTGGAATCCTCGTTTATAGAGGTGATCTTGGTGAAGTCGGTATGACACTCGGGGCAGAAGATGCTGACAGGGTAGTACTCTGCCTTCTCCTTATCGTGTATCTCGCGGCGCTCCTCCTCGGTCTTGGTCATGTCCTTGGTCTTGAAGGAGTCGAGGATCTCAAAGATCTCGTCGCGGCGACGGAGCGCCTCGATAAGATCTGCGGTATATTTGCCCGAACGGTACATTTCTGCCTGATAGCGGCACTCAAACTTGATCCCGAAGGGCTTTATTGCGTTGAGAAACTCCTCCTCGAAGTGGCGCGCGTAGTTCTCGTGGCATCCGAAGGGATCGGGAATGTCAACGTAGGGGCATCCGATATATTTATCGTATGCGTCACCAACCACTGCCTGAACATTGGCAGGGATCTTACGGCAACGGTCGTACTCGTCCCAAGAGATTATAAGCTTAGCCTTCTTGCCTCTCTTTTCAAGAGCCTTGCATACAAACAAGGGGGTTGCTATATCTCTGAAGTTTCCTATGTGTACCGAGCCTGAGGGGCTTACACCTGCCGCGCAGACGTACTCCTCCTTGTCGGGGTTTTTCTGTATCAATCTTTCAGCAATTTCTTCTGACCAGTGCATATTATCTTCCTTTCTTGCGTTCACATCTTAACCAAAAAAATATTTTAACACATTTTCTCTGAATTGTCAATAGAAATGGTGTATTTATTACGGATTATAATTAAAATTATTATAGTCACAGCCATCGTTATAATCGCAACCGTCATTGTAGTCGCAGCCATCGTTATAGTCACATCCATCGCCTTGCTCGGTGTGAGCGGGAGGCGGTGCGGTGGGAATCATCTCGCAATCGGGCGTTTCTTCCGTTCCAAAGGGGTAGTACATGACCTTAGAGAGCACCTTTTCATTATCCTGCTCCTGATCATTTCCCCTTGTGAGGATATAGCCGTTCTGTCCGACGGTGACAGGGGGCATAGAAACGTTTGTGAATCTGCCCTTGTTATTCTTGCGGTAATCTGACGGCGAGACCCTCATATGCTTGATAAACGCGCGGTTGAAGGTGCGCAACGTTCCAAATCCCGCAGAATCCGAAATCTCGGTTATACTGAGGTCGGTCGTTCGCAAAAGTCGGCAGGACTCGGATATTCTCAGTGAGTTTATATAGTCATTGAATTTTATACAGAGCTTGTCTCCGAAAAGATGCGAAATGTAGTATTTGCTGAGGTGAAGCTCGGTTTCAAGCATTGAGAGCGAGAGATCCTTTGTGAAATTCTGCGAGCAGTAAAGAACTACCGCCTTCATTGCCTGATTATCGTCATTTCTGCCTGAGCTCAGCTTCAGCATCGACATAAATTCCGCAAAGAATGAAAGGAGGTATCCCTTCATCAATGTATCCTTTTGCTCCTCGGGGAAATCGCGGCATCCCGCAACTATTTTAGTAACGGAATCGAGTCTTGAATTTTTCGATGCGGCGCGGATAAGAGGTGTGTCGGGAGTGCTTGAGCTCATAAGCTCCTCAAACTCCGGAACGAGATTCGGATTTATGATAAAGAGCATATATTTATTACCCTTTTTCTCATCAACAAACCTGTGTATCTTATTAGGGAATACGATGAGCATATCTCCGTCCTCAACCGTATACACCTCGGAGTCAACGTATGCGTGAGTACGTCCCGAGAGCATATAAAGTATCTCTACGTGATAATGGAGGTGCGGACTGCATCCGAGTCCCGCTGCTCCGCCTCTGTCATCTCGGTAGTAAAAATCTACCGTTCTTGTTTCATATGTAGCCTTCATTTTTTCTCACCGTATCAGTCTCTGCCCCTTGCGCCGTTTTTCTTTCTCTTTAAAGCAAGCAGAACGACAAGTCCTACCAAAGCAAGCACAACGACGATGATAACTATTATAACTATTACCGTTCCGACGCCCTTGCCCGATGAGCCGTGAAGCGAAATATTGCTGATCTCAAGGGATTCTATTTCTTCCCCATCAGGGATTATGCAGATCGATATCTCGATCATATCAGAGGATTTAACATCCTTTGCAAAGTCCGAAATGTCGAAATAATATGTCGTGGAGGCATTGGCAACGGTTGCCTCGCCCACATAAGCGTATGTCTTTGAGGTCTCGTTGGTAATCACAAGCGCGATCTTCGCCTGAGTTTGCGAGCTCATTGTGATTCCGATGTATCCCGCCTTGATAAGCTCCTTGGCGCGAATGGATTTTGACGTTACGGCGCCTGTTCCCTCAGTCATGTCCGCATCTATGCGCCAGATACGAGTTGTATTACCCTTTGAATCCGTAAGTGTCTTGCACTGAGAATTGAAGGCGGAGCCGCCCGTGGTAAAGTCCTCAAATGACAAGGGGAAATCCTTTTTATTTTTCATTGCGGCGTTGGGTATTTCAAACAAGGGAGTCTGCGCATATGTAAGGGCAAGCGTTTTGTTATCGGAGAACGAAGGAACGCTTACGTTGGTAAGCTTATCGGTATAATCCGAGAGCTGTGAGTTTACGTCACTTCCGCACATAAGCACTGCGTAATAGAAATCCGATCTTGCTCCGTCAGCTCCGTAGATAGGCGAGGATGTGATGAACGCAGAAAAGCCGTTCTGAGCCGCCGCATAATATGCGTAGGTGTAGTAGGCGGCGCGATTTTCCTCGGACTCGACAGCCGAGAGGTCGAGATCGTCGATTATCACACGGCGCATCTCGCTGTTATACTGAAATTCTGTCTTGCTTAAGAGGTTTTTAAGCTCTGCAAGGTCGGTGATTCCCATTTTGGTGTAATCATCGGTATTTCCCGAAAGGAGAGCGTTCATATCCTCTCCGTTTCCGAGATCGAGCGCGACTGCGTAAGGATAATCGCCGCTCTTCTTGGCATCTGCGGAAAATCTTGTAAGGAAGAGCTTTGAGCCTATATATCCTTCGATGCTTTCTGCCTGCCAGGAGTTATCTATCGGTACGTATACCTTTGCTGATGAATTTGCGGAGGAGAGTATCAGGTGAGCTGTACGCACCCAGAAATAATACGTTTTTTCAAACTCCTCCGAGGTAAGGCTTCCCGCATTGCAATTTATTTTATAATTGTTGACACTGTCTCCTATTATGTAATCTGCAACCTCGTAACGGTCTCCCATAAACGCATAAAATGCCTTGATCCACTCCGCTGTTTGGGGATCTGAGAGATTGGGAAGATAGCCCAAGGCCCCCTTTGTCGCGCCGCCACAGTATATTCTGTCAGGATAAACACGGACGGGCTTTTCTTCATCATCGCCCTCATTTTCATCTTGCTCCTGCATGCCGAGAGTGGTTCTGAAATAAACCCTCATCCCCGCAGAATCTGCGTCCTCAACCAGCTTATCAAGCTCCTCGACGCACTCTTTATCAAAGTAATATGTAACGCGGTTATAGTTGAATGCGATCGCATCTCTTTCAAAATCGGGGAGCATAAGCTTGTCTATACGCGCATCAAGAAGTACGTGCTCGGCTCCGACAATCTCTGAGCCGTATACATCGGTCGTAGCGAGCCCCTTGATTCCCGAGGTCGAGTTCGCGCCCTTTGACGAGGATGCCAGCACCTCGGGGTTTTCTATGTATGCAACCTCGGTGATCGCCATATAGCCGTTTCCGTTTTTGGTTGCTAAAACAAAGCCGTATGAGAGTCGCGATTCCCCTCCGCTGTAAAGGTCGAATTTGAATGTCATCTTCTTTTTCGCCTTCATCTGGTCTATTACAACGGCGCCGTCAAGAGAACCGTCCGCATCTGCGTGGGGAATACCGAGAAGATAGACAACGTCCTTTGAGTGACTTTTCGCGAAGCTTTCTTCAAGTGTCACCTTAAGCTTGACCTTTTCGCCCTTCTTATCAAGCTCGACACTCTTTATTCCTGTCAGATCATCGTCATCCTTAGAGCAGGAAACGAGAGAGAGCGCCATAACTGCAAGCATAAGCAAAGCAAGTACTGTAAATATCAATTTAAATTTTTTCATTACTTTTCTCCCAAAGCTTTATTTTTTTATTCTCGGCACTCTTGCCGACACAAGACACAAGCATTCGTATTCAATGGTATCGGCAAGCGCCGCAAGTCTTTGCAGATCCGCGGGATCCTCGCCGAAAATAATTACGCTGTCACCGACGCACACGTCAATGCCGGTAACGTCTATCATACACTGATCCATACACACGCGCCCAATAACCGCGGCTCTGAAATCACCGTTTTTTGTTCTCACAGTCACAGCCGCGCCCGAATATGCGCGCAAAAATCCGTCGGCATAGCCTATGGGCAGGGTGGCAACGCGAGTTCTGTGATCTGCCTTGTACATGCCTCCGTAGCTCACGCTCTCGCCTACCGGCACGGTATGTATATGAGCTACTACTGTTTTCAACGTCATTACCGGTCTCAGACCGAGTCCGCTCATATAGCGTGACGGGTAGATTCCGTAAAGCATTATGCCAAGTCTCACTCCGTCAAAGGCAAACTCCGGGAATCTGACCGTGGCGGCACTGTTGCAGGCGTGAGTGAAAAGGCTTATGTTCTTATTAAGAAGCAGGCCACGCACACGGTTAAATCTTGCGCCCTGCTTGCGTGTGTGGCTATCGTCGGATAGGGTTGCGCTTCTTTCCTCGTCACTGCGGGCAAAATGCGTAAACATTCCCTCAAGGCGTATTCCCTTGATATCGGCAATTTCTGCGATCTCGTCTGCGGCGCTGATACATTCCTCATCTGTATTGGCGCAAACGCCTATACGGTTCATTCCCGTATCAACCGCGACGTGCGCTCTGATCTCTCTGCCCGCCGAAACGGCATTTGACGAAAGCTCTTTTGCGTATTCAAGGCTCAAGATTGTCTGTATTATGTCGTATTTTGCAAGCTCGTCTGCCAAAGCAGGTGGGGTATAGCCCAAAATAAGCACCTTGGCAGGAGCCTTCTCATCATCGCATATCTCCCTTACCGAAATCGCTTCCTCGATGCACGACACGGCAAAAAACGAGCATCCCAATGAAAGGAGCGTGCGCACACATATGTCGGCAACGTGACCGTAAGCATCCGCCTTAACAACGCAAATCGGCTCGCTTTTCGATACGAGCGAGCGGAGTGTTTTGAAATTGTGGGCAAGCGCGGAGGTTGATATTTCTGCAACGATCTTATGCTTCGGAAGATCCGCAGCAGAATCGTACAAGCGGTATGATGGCATATGCGACTCCTAAGTTACAATGATCTTAGTATACATTATATCACCACAAGACAAATATTGCAATAGATCTTTTCGAAATATTATCGATTTTTGTTATTATTTGAGCTTAAAAACGCATAAAATAAGCTGTATGAGCGTGATTTTTACGCGCAAGGAGACACGGAGGGTGATATATGAAAAGGATATTGTTGCGTTCTCTCGCTTTTCTTTTGGTTTTGTCTGCGGCGATGCTGATTTTCTCCTCGTGCAGGAGCATAAATGCGGAAAAGAAGCTTGAGTATGTCAAAAGCGCTTTTTGCGCAAAAATCAGAGGCAGAGTCGATGAAAACGAGGTTATAGCAACGCTTTACAGCAATCCCGACGCGCAAAACGACGGTGTGAGGGCGACGCTTGTTTTTTCTCACCCGAAGGGACTTCAGGGCGTGACCGTCACTCTCTGCGCAAACGGTGAATACGGTGTAAGGGTAGGCGAAAGCTCTGTCCGCGCCGACTGGGCGGAGGGGCTTTTGAAGCCCTATTTTCCTATCTTTTCGGTCGGTGGGGTCTATTCTGCTCAACTGCTCGACGATGGTACTCAAAAAATAAGGGTATGCGACGAAAATTGCGATCTTATATACGTTTTTGATAAGGATTCCAATGCTCCGCGCAATATTCAGGGCGTTTATTTTAGCAAAAATATTGATTTTGTGATCGAGGACTTTTCTTTTAATTACGATTTTCAAAAATAAATAAGTAAATAAAAATGTTTTTTCTTGACAAGTTGCGCTTTGTGTGGTATAATTTATCTGTATGCACATAATACGACTTTTGAAAGGAAATGTATAATGAACGAGATCAAAAAGCAAGAATTATCCGTTCTGGCGGCAAAGATCCGCCTCGGAGTAATCGAATCAACACACGCTGCGGGCGCGGGACATCCCGGCGGCTCGCTCTCGATAGCCGATATATTGGCTTACCTTTATTTTGAGGAAATGAACGTCAATCCCGCAGACCCCAAGGATGCAAACAGAGACAGATTCGTCCTCTCAAAGGGTCACACCGCTCCTGCGCTTTATTCAGCGCTTGCTCTCAAGGGATTCTTCCCCTTTGAGGAGCTTAAGACTCTCCGTCAGCACGACAGCCGTCTCCAGGGTCACCCCGATATGAAGGGAATCCCCGGCGTTGACATGACTACCGGATCGTTGGGTCTCGGCATCTCTGCGGCTTGCGGTATGGCGCTTGCGGCAAAGCTTGACAACAAGGATTACAGAGTATACTCAATTCTTGGTGACGGCGAGCTTGAAGAAGGACAGGTTTGGGA
>JAZUBI010000192.1:0-7329 GCA_045638385.1 Eubacteriales bacterium | reverse complement strand
CAATAGTTGCTTGTCTTCCTAAGACCGCTTGGCCTCCGACTTCCCTCGCGCTTCTTTCAAAAATTTCTTGCCGCCGCAAGAAATCCACCCCCCACTTTAGCAAATTAAAGTTTTTTCAAAAAAACTATTGACATTTGTTTTTCACAGTGCTATAATGAATTATCATAAACCGATGAGGAAGAGTAAGTAATCCCCCCTCTATCTGCACAGAGAGCCGCAGGCGGTGGAATCGCGGCGAGATATGCGAGGATGAATGGACTTCCGAGGGCGAACGGAAACCTTGCGCGCAAGGAAGTATGAACGACGGAGACGCGCTCCGTAATCAAACGCAAATATATTCGGAGGCAATAAAAGCACTCCAAGTATATAAAGTGGATGTATTTACATCAAGCAGGGTGGCACCGCAGGATCTTTCCTGTCCCGGCAGTTTAGCTGTGGGATAGGATTTTTTGTTTTTTCCACGGCGCACATCCAAAACCCTTGACGAAAGAGAGGAAACCCACATGTCAAACAAGCAGATCCCCTACAAAATCTATATCGAAGAAAGCGAGATGCCCACGGCTTGGTATAACCTCCGTGCGGACATGATAAATAAGCCCGCACCCCTGCTCGATCCCGTAACTCACGAAAAAATGAGCGCCAAGGATCTCGCAGGAGTCTTCTGTGACGAGCTTATCGCGCAGGAGCTCGACGAAACCACCGCATATTTCCCCATCCCCGAGGAGATCAGAAGCTTCTATAAAATGTACCGCCCCGCCCCCCTCGTCCGCGCGTATTGCCTCGAGGAAAAGCTCGGCACACCCGCCAAGATCTATTATAAATTCGAGGGAAATAACACAAGCGGAAGCCATAAATTAAACTCTGCTATCGCGCAGGCATATTACGCAAAAAACCAGGGACTTAAAGGCGTTACCACCGAGACCGGGGCCGGCCAGTGGGGTACAGCGCTCTCTATGGCTTGCTCATATCTCGGACTTGACTGCAAGGTCTATATGGTAAAATGCTCGTATGAGCAGAAGCCCCACCGCCGCGAGGTAATGCGTACCTACGGCGCATCAGTCACCCCCTCACCCTCAACCGAAACGGCAGTAGGACGTAAGATCCTCGCTGAGCATCCCGACACCGTCGGAAGCCTCGGTTGCGCTATAAGCGAGGCGGTCGAAAAGGCAACAAGCCTCGAGGGATACCGCTACGTCCTCGGAAGCGTCCTCAATCAGGTAATGCTCCACCAGTCGATCATCGGACTCGAAACCAAAATAGCACTCGATAAATATGACATTGTCCCCGATGTAATCATCGGATGCGCGGGCGGCGGCTCCAACCTCGGCGGTCTCATCGCACCCTTTATGGGAGAAAAGATCCGCGGCGAGCGCGACTACCGCATAATCGCCGTCGAGCCTGAATCCTGCCCCAGCCTTACTCGCGGAAAATACGCGTATGACTATTGCGATACCGGAATGGTCTGCCCCCTCTCGAAGATGTACACGCTCGGCTCATCATTTATGCCGGCGGCAACACACGCAGGCGGACTCCGCTACCACGGAATGAACTCCACCCTCTCCCAGCTCTACGCCGACGGGCTCATGGAGGCAACCACGGTAAAGCAGACCGAGGTCTTTGCCGCCGCAGAGGAGTTTGCGCGCGTTGAGGGAATATTGCCCGCACCCGAATCGAGCCACGCGATCAAGGTCGCAATGGATATCGCCAAGGAGTGCTGCAAGACAGGCGAAGAAAAAACCATCGTCTTCGGCCTCACCGCCACAGGATATTTCCACATCATGTCCTACGAAAAGTTCCACAACGGCGTCATGAAGGACTACCGCCCCACCGACGAGGAAATCGAAAAGGCACTGGCAAAGCTTCCCAAGGTTTAATTAATTTATTTGGTTATTGAACTACCCCCAATTATGAAGAAATCATAATTGGGGGTAGTCTTATTTAATACTTAGCTATGAACTATGTAGTGCATTTTCAAAAGAGACACTGCTTCATCAAGAGTCTCCGCCTCCGAAATGCGTTTTTTTAGTGTTTGAACTGATTTGTCGGCATCGCTTATATTTGCTGTTTTTTCTTTAATAGCCAGCAAATTGTCCGAATCAACAAGGTGAATATTATATTTTTTATTAATGAAATTCATTGCATCGGAAATCGTATCTTTTTTTATACTAACGCTATCCGCACTCATCCTTTTAACATTGTTTCTTTCCTTGATAATATCCATAATAGAAACATGACTTGAAGAATGAGGCTCATTAGGCTGAGAAGCCTCTGTCGCGCTAGCCTTCAACAATTCGACTATTTTATCAAGCTTTTCCTCGAGTTCAGCAGTATTACTCTCAATACTGGACAGTGCAAATAATGGGTACAAGGATATGGTTGTGGTTACGGGTGTTATCAGCCCCGCAACAATCATAACAACGCCAAATCCGACACTGTCATCTACTATCATTACACATCCAAATATAACCAGCAGAGCTGCTATAACGCAAGCCAGGCCGAAAATGATGCGGCATATTATTCTGATATAATTCCTATCAAACATAATGTTTTCCTTTCTTCCAACTGCGAAATCGCAAAGCTATTATCGTTTATCCAAAAGTAATAGTATGCACATTTACAAAGGTCTTATCTGCATCAAGCGCCTCAATCCCCTCTTTCTCGGTAATATCATAGCTGGATCCAACAGTGTCGGGAATGCCGTTCCATGGCTCAACGCACATAAAGGGCGCATCGTGCTTGTGCCAAAGAACAAGGTAAGGGCAATCGGGGAAATCGACTCTGATCTTTCTTCCGGTTCTTCTGTTCTTGAGCGTAGCCGCGCGCGACTTGAATTCCTTGAACGCAAGCGCGTCAACGATGAAATATTTGTCGTAAAGCGGGAAAACCTTGCCCTCGTTCAAAAGCACCTGAGTCTGATTTGAAACAAGATTTCCGTAGAGAATGTGATTTACAAGAGTATCATTCTCGTCAAAAACAATATCATACTGCTCAATACCCTCCGGCGTGTAATATGCCTCGTGCGAGCCGATATTGAAATACATCGTCTTTCCCGAAAGATTCTTGACGTTGTATTCAATCTTCAAAGCATTTCCCGAAAGAGTGTAGATCACGCGAAGCTCGTAATCAAAGGGAAACTGCGCCTTGGTCGCATCATTTGATCTGTGAAGGAAAACCGCCTTCTCACTCGATGCCTCCTCAACCTCAAAAAGGGTAAATTTAGCATAACCGTGCTTGTTAAGCGTGTATTCCTTGCCCTCAAAAATAAACTTATCATCCTTAAGACCGCCGCAGATCGGGAAGCACATAGGTGCCGAGCTCGCCCAAACCTCCGCTCTCGCATCCCACATATACTCAACACCGCCGCGCTTAACGCTTCTTATCTCCGCGCCAACCTCGGCAAGCTCAACTCTCATTTCCTTGTTTTCAAGAATAACCATTTCTATTCCTCCGGCTCATTTTTGCACAATATTTTAAAGCAGACAGCATTCCGCGTCTGCAAATAAAATTATATCACGCAATAAAAGTCTTGTCAACATATCTGAAAAATAAAAACCCTCCCGCTAAAATAAACGGGAGGATTTTTCAATTTATACCTGCGCCGACCAAACGGCAGTGCAGATTATAGCTAATATGAGGTAAAATGCGCCCACGATCAGCATAAAATACGGTGTCGAGCCTCTCTTTTCAGCCTTTTCCATCTTGTAATCATAAAATGTCTTATGCTCGTGACGGACAAAGGGCAAAAGAGCGTGCGCTGCCGCGCTGAACGCAAAGCCTATCGAATCAAATAAACCCGTGGTCGATATCCAGAGAAGCGCTCCAAACAGTATAATCAAGATACCCGGAACAAAGAACGCATCCGAAAGGATAAAGAACACTTCAGCCATGCTGTGTCCGGGAACGAAGAGTCCCTTGGAGCTCATTATCCAATAAGCTATCAGCGCGCCGATCACTCCGCATACGCCATACTGTATAAGTCTTTTCTTCACCTTATATCATACCTCAGCGCTTTCCCTGTATTTGATCTCCTCGGAATCGGAGCAAAGAACAAAGTGTCCGGGAGTAACCTCTCTGAAGCTGGGCTGCTCATTCGTGTAATCGTGATCACGAAGCGGAACGTAGGTTATACGCTTTCTGTTCTTCTCGTACTCGGGGTCGGGGAGCGGGATCGCAGAAAGGAGCGACTTGGTATAGGGGTGCATAGGATTGCGGAAAAGCTCATCCGCATCTGCAAGCTCAACCATCTTACCGAAGTACATAACACCGATTCTGTCAGAGAAGTACTTAACTACCGACAAGTCGTGCGCAATGAAGAGAATAGTAAGTCCGAGCTCGTGACGGAGATCATTGAGCAGGTTAATGACCTGCGCCTGAATCGAAACGTCAAGAGCGGATACAGGCTCGTCTGCGATGATGATCTCGGGCTGCATGATGATAGCGCGAGCAACACCGATTCTCTGTCTCTGTCCGCCGGAGAACTCGTGAGGATATCTTCCTGCATGCTCTCTGACAAGACCAACCATCTCGAGAACGCGATAAACCATCTCGTCGATCTTCTTCTTATCCCTCATTCCTTTGATAACAAGGCCCTCTGAAATGATCTCTCTAACCGTCATACGAGGGTCAAGAGAAGCGATAGGATCCTGGAAGATCATCTGTATCTGAGTAATAAGATTTCTGCTGACGTGCTTATTATCGTGTCTTGCGGAAGAGACCTCTTTTCTCTGCTTGGCCACAAATCTTCTAAGCTCGGTTTTTTTAGCAGCGATCAGCGCCTCGGCACCGGGCTGACCCTCCGCGCGAATAGCGGCGATCTCTGCCTTAGTGTCCTCTTTAGCCTGACGAGCAGCCTTTTTATAGGAAAGTGTACCCGCAGCAACTCTCTGTCCCTTGAAGTATACGCTTCCCGAGGTAATGTTGTAAAGCTTGATTATCGAACGACCGGTTGTAGTCTTACCGCATCCGGACTCTCCAACGAGACCGAAAACCTCGCCCTTTTTCACATCAAAGGAAACGTCATCAACAGCCTTAAGACCGCCAAAATATTGGCAAAGGTTCTGAACGCTGAGAAGGACCTCTCCCTCTTTAACCTGAGGTATCTGCTTTTTTACATTATTGCTCATTTGCTTCACCTCCGGCTTGCTGCTGCTTTTGAGTCATTCTTGCAATACGCTCTGTAACGATCTTAGGAGGATCGACGTGAGGAGCATCGGGATGCAAGAGCCAGGTAGCCGCGCTGTGCGTATCGCTGATACGGAACATCGGGGGCTGCATCTCGTAGTCTATCTTGAGAGCATACTTGTTTCTGTCCGCGAACGCGTCACCCACAGGAGGATAGATCATGTTCGGAGGAGTACCGGGTATAGCCTCAAGCTTTTCATTGGTATCAAGGTCGGGCATAGAGGAAAGGAGCGCCCAGGTATAAGGATGAGCGGGAGAATAGAATACGTCTCTTGACGTACCGTATTCAACGATCTTACCTGCATACATAACGGCGATCTTGTCCGCCATATTCGCAACGACACCAAGGTCATGAGTAATGAATATGATAGAAAGCTTACGCTCCTCCTTGATCTTGTTGATGAGCTCAAGGATCTGCGCCTGAATAGTAACGTCAAGCGCGGTGGTAGGCTCGTCACAGATAAGGATATCGGGGTTAGCCGCAAGCGCGATAGCAATAACTATACGCTGTCTCATACCGCCGGAGAACTCAAAGGGATACTGTCTGTATCTCTTTCTGGGCTCAGGGATACCAACCTCTTCCATAAGCTTAAGAGCGCGATGCTTAGCGATGCTTCTTGTAACGCGGTCAACGACACCCGAGGCATTAGCCTTAAGGAAGTCGATCACAGCAACGGTTTCAGCATCGAAATCGCGATTTTCTCTGCTTGCAAGCACGTTCTCATAGTTATCAAGCAATCTCTGAATGATCTTGAGAATGTTCTCACGCGCAACGTCCATATCGACAACAGCAGCAGGAGTAAGCTTCCAATCGGGAGCCTTCTTCTTTCTCTTTGCGTAATTGTCGTATTTCTTCTTCTGCTTTGCGTAACGCTTAAGCTCCTTAGCATTCTTGGGTCCTGCCTTGACGCAGACCTCAACCGCAGCGCGGATGCTGGATGAGAAGGTGTAAGCAATACTGTCCTTGTTGATCTCAAGAGGATCAATGGAGGCAGTCACCTTAGCAATAAGCTCGTTTACCGTCTTGGAAGCTGCTGCATAATCGGTGGTCTCTTTGAAAAGCTCATAAGCTTCCTTAAGTGCCTCAATAGCAACAGACTTTGCTATATCATGCTTTTCCGCGGAGGTAACAAGCGCGATTCTCGCGTTTTCAATGAAGTTGAGCATAAAGCTGTCGTCAAGATACTGACGAGTAAACTTGTTGAGCTCCTCAACAGGCATATCCGGGATAGGCTGTCCGCTGAAGGTCACATAGTAACCGAGAGCGAAGAAATTAGGCTCGGGAAGCTCCAATGCAGCGGCGCAAATATCCTTAATTGTTCTGAGCGCCTGTGCCTTCGTTTCATTTGTCTTGGCATTACTGATAGCAAGGCAAGCCTTCTCCAAAGCATCCTTGTTCTCTCCTGCAACGACGTAGGTCGATACAGCCTTTTTAGCAAGTGCGGCAGCCTCAGAGAATCTTCTCTTAGAGTCCTTCAACGCCTTCTTTTCGTAAAGGAAAAGAATATCCTCAGCCTCCTGCACAAGCTCACTTGCGCTGTTCTTTGCGGTATTATAAGCGCGCTCAAGCTCAATGTGCTTAAATTCAAAGGTGTTGAAATCCTTGCACATCTTTGCGATCACAGCCGCCTTAGCGGAATCACCCGCGGCAACCGCAGCGGTCATATTCTTCTTAAGAAGAGCAAGGTAGGAGTTAAACGCGGTGCGACAAGCCTTCTGTCTTGCCTTTCCTTTAAGGATCATAGCCTCTGTGAGCTGTCTACCGATTCTCATGATCGGGTTCAAGCTTGAGAGAGGATCCTGGAATATCATAGCGATTTTATCGCCGCGTATTTTATAAAATTCGTCCTCGGGGATCTTCAAAAGATCCTTACCGTCATAAATTATCTCTCCACCTTCGATAATGGAGTTACCTGCAAGTATTCCGAGGATAGCCTTCGATGTAACCGACTTACCGGATCCGGACTCACCAACGATCGCGAGAGTCTCCTTCTCTTTAAGATCGAAGGAGATGTCTCTGACCGCCTGAACCTTTCCCGATACGGTACGGAAGGAGATTCGCAGGTTTCTTACTTCAAGTTTATTTTTCATAGATTAGTCCTCCACTCCGCGCAGCGACGAAGTCGGAGGCCAAGCGGTCTTAGGAAG
>JAZUBI010000191.1:0-2361 GCA_045638385.1 Eubacteriales bacterium | reverse complement strand
GTTGCTCTCTCCTTGCAGTTCATCGTCACGTGACAGTCTGCAATAGAGGGCTGTTATCTTATCCGACTTAATATTCATTGTTCTCCTTTCCTCGGTCGGATGCGATATGAATTGTAGGTTCACCTATATTATACCACATCCGAGAAGGCATTTCAACACTTTACAACGCTAAAGTCTGTATAACTTTGTTAATTTATTTTGTCCGACACCCTGCGAACACGATCAATGACATTCTCTTTGGATTTTTGGTCAAAGTGGGTATTGACGTGAATGACCGTACTGCCAAAATCCAAATCGAAATTCAGCTTTCGCGGGAATAATCCGTTGCGGAAATACTCTATGCGTTCTTCCTTCGTCATTCCTTCAAGCATTGGAAGTTGCTTTTGGCTATCGCTTAGAATTTCTTGGAGCATATCGTATTCCTCGTCGGTTTTGGGGGTGATAACGTGAATTGTTTTGTAATCCTTGTTTTTTGTCATCCAATGTCCTCCTTATTGTTGATCTCGTTCATCTTGGCTCTTGCCAAAGCTCTGCGTTCCTCTGTGTATGGCTCGGTGATGCGGATTGAGAACCTTGCCTTATCGATCTCAAAGGAAAGGTATCCAAGTTCGTCATCATCGGTAAGGCGGCAGAGGTTGGGAAACTTTTTCGCAAAGATAAGCAGCCTCTTTTTCAAGGCGGTGTTGTGTGTCCGTATCACGACGGCTGCGGGTGTTTCATCAAAATAGATTTCGGTTGTTTTTTCATTCTTTTTCTTGTTTGTAATCATAAAGTCCTCCTAAATTAGGTTTGTTTTTGAAGTAAGGCGTTTTTCGGTCAAAAAGGCTCGCTCAAGAGCGTGGAAAAATGCGAAGTTTCAAATATAACATGCATTTTCGATGTGGGATACATTTTGAGGTGTCAGAAACAGAAAAATGCTGTTTTTACTCAGTCAAGACCGTAAAACTGCTTTTGTGGACGGCTACAAATTTGTACGGTCAAGATCGTCAGTTTTAATTATCAAAGTATGGTGGACACGCGGTGTCCATCCTAAAATCAAAGGTTTAAAATGAGCCTTTGATCTTACATTTTCAAGTGGTCAAAATGACCACTTGAAGCGCCGTACTCAAAGTGTCAAAATGACCATTTGATTTTTCGGACAGTTAAGCCACATAAGATCAAGTGGAGAATTTCGCCACTTGAAATCAAGTTAGCAATTTGATAACTTGATTTTTATCTCTCCTCTCGTCCGTTCTTTTTGAGCGCGGCTTTCTGTCTCTCTTGCTCCACGAGCTGCGGGAACTCAACGCGCTCGACCGTCTTTTCAATATCATCACTGCGGTCGTAAATATCCTTGCACATTGCATATTCCTTACGAAGAGGCTTGAGCTTGTCCGAGATAGCAAAGATCTGATCACGTATTGGCTGCATCTCGTCGGGATTCTTCATCCAACGCATTTTGTTGCGGAGCTTCTGTCGCTCCTTATAAAGCACATCCATTTGCGCACGAACCTTGAGCGCGTGCTGAATCAGATCATCTTTTGTATCAAGGAAATACTTGCCGAGGAACTTTGCTTGCTCCGAGTACATACGGGCGCGGCGCACGTCCTCTTTGATGGCAGCATAGGCTTCGGGATTTTTTGGAATGAACTTTGGTATTACGCCAAGGAGATAACAGTAATGGAGATAGAGCGCATACAGACCTCTCGGCTTCTCCCGTAAGGTTGGCTCGTAATACGTGATTGGCGTCCATTGGCGCGCCCTCGCGTTGTTCCTTATCCTTGCCTCAATATCCTCTTCGGTATATCCTGCGCCGAGCTTGTCCAAACGGAAGAACTTGTTATATCCGTATGGCTTGATGCGGAGGAACTCCCCACGCTGCTCAATCGTATAGCCGAGGCTTCGCATACGGTTGTAAAAGTTCTTGATAGTAAATTCCCGTCTTGCCACCACGTCGATGTCGGCACGTATCTGCTGACGTATGGTGGGGATGCCTTTCTTTTCGGCGTGAACCTCTGCGATATGCTTGTGTCGATCCTTGCTCGGATTTTCGATCACAGATAATCCATACTCTCTGCAAAGTCGGTCAGAGGTGTCGCGCATCAATTTGTAGGTGGCGTTGCAATCGTGATAGCGCTTGCCCGAGAATCCCGTTGCCGATAGGCAGAAATGATTATGCACGTGCCCCTTATCGATATGGGTGGCGACGATCACGGGAAAGTCCTCGCCCCACAGCTCATTTGCAAGTTGAACACCAATGGCGTGAGCGACGTCGGGCGTTACCTCACCGGGCTTAAAAGATTGATATCCGTGATAGGCTTGGATGTCTGACGGCGACGTACCTTCCAAGAGCGTCAGCATAACCTCGTTGGCATTCTCGGG
>JAZUBI010000190.1:0-19920 GCA_045638385.1 Eubacteriales bacterium | reverse complement strand
TCGGCATATCCTTTGCAAAATCGTTATAAAGCTTCTTTGCAGTTTCATTTTTCAGCATAAAATTATCGTTAATAAAACTCATAGCGTTACACCATCCTTAAATATTGAAATTTCTTCGTAGCCGTTTATTTCGTTCCTTGTCTGTTCCCCGTCAGCTACACTGAGAACATATTTTATAAGATCATTTGTGGGGTCGATGCCATCGAGCATAGGCGATGCATCGAAATCGATCCAACCCGTTTTTCTCTCTGCGAGAGAATGATTGGTCGCAATTTTAACGGTCGGCACCGCAGTTCCAAGCGGTGTTCCTCTTCCGGTTGTGAAGAGAATGATATGAACGCCCGCTGCCATAAGATTCGTACATGCAACGATATCGTTACCCGGACCGTTCAAAAGCGAAAGACCGTTCTTTTCAAGTCTGTCACCGTAGGAAAGCACATCGACAACCGGTGAAAGTCCGCCCTTTTGAACACATCCGAGCGATTTTTCCTCAAGCGTGGTAATACCGCCTTTTTTGTTTCCGGGAGAAGGATTTTCGTATATTACCTGGTTGTATCTTGTGTAATAATCCTTGAAATCGTTGATAAGGTCAACGGTTTTTCGGAATGTATCTTCATCGACACATCTGTTCATTAAAAGATGCTCTGCGCCGAACATTTCGGGAACCTCGGTCAAAGCGCAGGAGCCGCCGAAGGATACGAGCTTGTCACAAAATCTTCCGACAAGCGGATTTGCCGTTATGCCCGAAAATCCGTCCGATCCTCCGCATTTGAGTCCGACACGGAGACGCGAAATATGAACTCTCTCACGCTTGAACTGCGATGCGTATTCCTTGAGCTCATTTATAAGGCGCACACCCTCTGAAATGTCGTCCTCGAAATCCTGGGTATTGAGGAATCTTACTCTTTCGTCATCCCACTCACCAAGGAATTTTTTGAAAACGTCGATATTGTTGTTTTCGCATCCGAGACCGAGCACTAAAACTCCGCCCGCATTGGGATGATTCACCATTCCGCGCAGTATAGCCTGCGTTGTAGTCTGGTCATCTCCGAGCTGGGAGCAACCGAAGGGGTGTGAAAATGCCTTGGCACCCGTCAAGGATGCAAGCTTTTCGGCTATCTTATTCACACATCCGACAGTATTGACTATCCAGATATCGTTTCTGATTCCAACGTCACCGTTTTTACGAACATAACCCATGAAGAACAAGTCCGTGTCAACCTTTTCATCATAGACCTCGCTCGGCTCATATCTGTATTCGAGCTTTCCCGAAAGGTTGGTTTTAACGTTGTGTGTGTGAACGTGATCGCCCTTTTTGATATCCTCTGTTGCGTGTCCTATCGGCTGACCGTATTTTATAATATTCTCGCCTTGGGAAATATCGCGGAGCGCGTACTTATGTCCGTCCTCGATATTTACCTCGACGTTATCAAGCTTATTTATTAACAACATACTTTGCTACCTCTGCCTCGAGGAATGAGAGGTCCTCACCCCAAAGCTTCTCGTCTGCAAGTATTTCACCGACGGTAGCGCTCTTCATAAACGCTGTTACCTCTGCATCGTCGTTCGTCATATCGGTCATATAGAAATCGATAAGCTTGGCAAATGAGAAAATGAGCGTTTCGGGCATTTTGCCGTATCTCTTGATATATTCAAGAATAGACGGAAGAACGCGAACCTTGAATTTACTTACGCTGTTGAGCGCGATCGATGAGAGCATGTGTCTTATGTACGGATTAGAAAATCTTGTTATGACATTATCCGCATACTCCAAAAGCTCCTCGCGAGGAAGATCAAGAGTCGGTATTATCTCTTCGTAAACGCATTTTTTAAGATGCGCAAGCATTACCTCATCGTCAATGCAGGATTTAACGGTATCAAATCCCGAAAGAAGCGCGTAAGGAATGAGAGACGTGTGCGCACCGTTAAGGATACGCACCTTTCTTGTTCTGTACATTTCAAGGTTATCAGTAAGGATAACGTTGAGTCCGCACTTGTCAAACGGAATCTCCGCAAAGAGCTCCTTATAGCCTTCGATAACCCAAAGATGGAAATACTCTGAGGTATTAATCATCTTATCGTCAAATCCGACCTCGATCTTTTCTTCCTTGGGATATCCCGTATTGATACGGTCAACAAGGGTGTTGCAGAATATATTGTCCTTCTCTATCCATGCCTTGAAATCATTTCCAAGATTCCAAAGATCGGCATACTGAAGAACGCATTTTTTAAGATTTGCACCGTTTTTATCGATGAGCTCGCAAGGAAGGAAGACAAATCCGCCAAGTCCCGCATCAAAACGTGCCTTCAAAAGCTGTGTAAGCTTTCCGGGGAATGAGCCTGCAGGTCTATCCGTTGCTTTGTCGGTCTCAACAAATGCAATGCCTGCCTCTGTAGTATTTGAAACAATGAATCTGAAATCGGGATTCTGCGCTAGAGCGATATACGCATCAAAATCATCGTAAGGCTTTACACAACGGGAGATAACGTCTATTTTTTTAACATCAACGCCCTCTGCTCCGCGGCAAAGGTGTGTGTAAACACAATCCTGCGCTGTGAGCATATCGCACATTCCCTTTTCGATGGGCTGAACTACAACGACCTTGCCGTCAAAGCCCGCCTTTTCGTTTGCTATCTGAAGCATCCAATCTGTAAATCCGCGAAGAAAACCGCCTTCACCAAACTGTATAACTCTTTCTTTCATAATGCGTTACCTCTTTTTTGTTATAGTTTCCATTCCTTTTTGTAGCGGAATGATATTGTTCTGTCACTGTTAAATTCAGGCATGAGCCATATGTAAGAGCACTCAACAAAGTTTGAAACATTGTGGCGCTCAAACATAACGATATATTCCTCATTCCTGCCCTCTATCGGGAAGGCATAAGTACTTTGCGTATTAAAGGTGGTATGAGTCTCATCGTCGATACAAGGATCTCCGATGCACTCCCACTGTTCAAGCAAATGCCGCGTTCTGAAAGCCTTTGCCTGATTGGTCGCCCAACCCGTCAATCCGGATGTCACAATGTAGTAATATCCGTCCCTGTATACGATAGCGGGAGCCTCGCGTTCAACCGCCGCCTCTATTCTCGTATAGGTGTCCGTGCAGGAAAGATAATCATCCGTAAGCTTAACAACGTAAAGGCATCTGTCACCGCCGGGGCAAACGTGCTTATCGTAAATGAAATAAGCGCTTCCGTCAAAGTCCTTGTAAAGTGTGCTGTCACGTACACATTCGTCATTTATCGGTCTTAGGCTGTGTACCCATTTATACGTTCCGTTTACGGTGTCGCAGACCGCAACACCCGCATCGGCTGTGCCGTCCTCCCAAGCGTGATTGCCGGGATACTTTACATAATGGCACCAAAGCACGTATTGCTTTGTTTTATCGTTGTAAATTATCTTCGGTCTCTCAAATCTCATGGGGCCGTAGAGCGGATCATCGGGATCGTTGCTCGTTGGGAGGATAACGCCTTCATATCTCCAATTAAGCAGATCCTCGGACTCGTACATAACCACTCCAACGTCTGTCTTTTGCCCTCCGTCCGCGCCGGGCAGATCGGGAAAGGGACGCAAAGCCTGACCGTACCAATGGTATTTTCCGTCAGCAAAAATAATACCGCCATCGCTGGCATTTATTATATTTCCGTCTGTATCATGCCATTGAACAAACTCGTTTATTTCACCGTGCTTAAATAAATCCATGATTTTTCCCTTCGAGTTTATAAAAGTTTCTATACATTACAATTATATATCAAAAAAATAAAAAATTCCTTAAAACATTTGACTATTTGAGCGTTTTTTCTTGATTTTTTTGATATTTTATGATAAAATAGATATAACAGCGTATTTTTTAAGGAATTTTTGATATATGAGCACAGAAATTAAGGAATTTTACTTTGACAGAGACGATGAGATCGAGCAGATCGGAAAGCGCACGATGCGTAAGCACAGCCACTCCCATTTTGAGATCTATTTCATTACAAAGGGCAACTGCGTATACTTTATCGAAAACAAGGTCTATCACCTAAGCCCCGGAGACATCATTATGATACCGGAGGGCGTTATGCACAACACGCAATATCAAAACACGGTATATTCGCGCATGCTTATAAGCTGCTCTGAGCATTATATCCCCGACGTTGTAAAGCCAAAGCTTTCTTCCCTTTTGCATCTTTACAGAAACCCGAATATTTCAGATGAGATAAGTGAGATATTCAAAAAGATAGAGATCGAATACGCCAACACCGATGAGATGAGCGAGGAGATATTTAAATGCTATACCTCAATGCTCTTCTTCCTGCTTTTAAGGAATCCCAATCTCTGCACTCCGCAGGAGGACAGACACTATATAGATTACGCTCTTGAATATTTGCAGGGCAATTTTACAAGCGAAATCACTCTGTCGGACATTTCCGAGCGCTACTTTGTAAGCCCCGAGCATTTTTCGCGCGTCTTTAAGCAAAGGACAGGATTTAATTTCAGCGAATATCTCAACATTTTGAGGTTGCAAAAAGCCGAGCAAATGCTAAAGCAGCTCAACACTGCCCCCATGACCGAGATCGCCGAGGCATGCGGATTTAACGACAGTAACTATTTTTCGCTGAAATTTAAAAAATATTTTGGTGTATCTCCAAAAAGGTTTCAAAAGTCGAATAAATAATGATTCAGGGCGTCTGTAAAAGTGATCTGCAAACGAATGAAAAGCCCAAGAGGATTTTTCCTCTTGGGCTTATTTTTCTGTTTATTTGTAATCAAAAGATTTTTGATATAGCATTTCAATAAAACGTAGCAACCTCTTTTTCGGGTTTATCGGTAAGTGCGCTCGTTTCTGCGTAGAGGACGGGGCCGTTTCCCGAATAGAGCCTATTCTTCTCTATTTTGATCATACCCTGAACGTTGATCCAATCGCGTGTCTGGTAGCCGACATTAGACTTGAATTTGCATACCAGTCCTTGATATGCAATGTCGTCTGCACAGCACGTCATAACGTGTCTGCCTATAACGAGCGCGTCCTTACCAAGCTTTGCATCTCTTGCGACAATGCCCTTGAATTTGACCGTCTTGCCGTCGTATTTCTTCATTTCCTCGCTAAGATCTCTATACCATATAGCGTAGTCGTCATCCTCGATAACGATTACCGGAGCATCTATATCAAAAGGAAGCGGATCCTCGATCTCATCATACTCGACGTGTCCGTCGGGATAGTCGTAGGTTATAGCCGCGCGTCTTGAAACTCCGCGGACTATTTTATGCACCTCGTCCTTATCGATGTTATCGGGAGTGCGGTTCAAAACTATCATTTCACACGACATGAGCTTATCCACCATAAGGCTTCTCATGTTCTGATTATATGTGAAGAATGTATTTGCATCCGCAAACATCATATTCTGGAAAATAAACCAGTCCGAGGGGAGATTATCATATAGCGTGCCAAGCTGCCACATTCCGTTATACTCGATTATTACACGGTCGATTTTATGACCCTTGCGGCATGCCTCCAGCTTTTGAGGGGTAACATCCGACTCGCTGTCGAGAGTTGCCAAATATATATTCTGTCCGCTGAACGTGGATATATCAAGCTCCTCTATTCCTTCCTCGCAGAGGATTATGAGTGTTTTTTCACCTGTATTGAATCTATCGTCACACATGGACTCCTGAATTATGTGTGTTTTTCCGCCTTCAAGAAATCCTGTAAAAAGATATACGGGAATATTAGGTGTCTGCATGTTTTTTGCCTTTCTTATTTAAATTCAACGCCCATTGCCTCGGATATAGCATCCTTGTTGAGGGCGGATCCGATAACGCAGAGTCTGCCTATAACGGATGCCGAGCCAAATCTTACGTCGGGCTCACCGGGAATATAGTCAAAGTATATCCAACGTCCGTCGTCACCCTCGACAATTCCCTTTGCTCTGAGGACCATTCCGTATTTTTCGGTGTTTGTAAAGTCTTCAAGTGCGCTCTTGAGCGCCTCGGCATTGAACTTTTTAACCGTCTCTGCACCGAAGCTTACAAATACCTCGTCTGCATGGTGGTGATGGTGTCCGCAAGAGCAATTTCCGTGCTCGTCATATTCGTGATGGTGATGCTCATGATCGTGGTGACAGCAATCCTCATCGTGATGATGGTGGTGCTCATGATCGTGGTGACAGCATTCCTCATCGTGATGATGGTGATGGTGATGGTCGTGCGCGTGCTCTGCAAGCTCTTCAAGCTCAGACTCAAGCGTGGACTCGCGCTCCATTGCCTCAATAAGCTGAGCTCCGGTAAGCTGATCCCAAGGAGTCGTTACAATAACAGCGCTTGCGTTATGAGCCTTGATCAGCTCGACAGCCTCCTGCACCTTTTCATCGCTGACGAACTGTGTATGGCTCAACACGATACAAGCGGCATTTTCGACCTGGTCATTGAAAAACTCTCCAAAGTTCTTCATGTGCATCTTGCACTTTTTAGCATCCACAACGGTTGTAAATCCGTTGAGCTCGGCACCGTGCGTATCAGCTCCCTTGACCGCCTTGATAACGTCTGAAAGCTTGCCCACACCAGAGGGCTCAATAAGTATTCTATCGGGCGCAAACTCGTCGATTACCTTCTCAAGCGCGACCGCAAAATCGCCCACAAGAGAACAGCAGATACAGCCCGAATTCATCTCATTGATCTGTATTCCCGCCTCAGCCAAGAATCCGCCGTCTATACCTATCTCACCAAACTCGTTTTCGATGAGAACTATCTTTTCACCCTTATAAGCCTCTTCCAAAAGCTTCTTTATAAGTGTTGTTTTACCCGATCCTAAAAATCCCGAAAAAACATCAATCTTTGTCATTTTTAATACCTCTTTTTATTTTGTTCCGGTCGAGCCGAATCCGCCCGCACCGCGCACCGTTGCGTCAAGCTCGTCAACTTCATCAAATTCAGCGCAATAGTAAGGCACAAAGGAAATCTGCGCAATACGCTCCCCATTCTCAACAGTCTGTGCAACAGGTCCGTGATTGTGGAGACAAACCATGATCTCCCCCCTGTAATCGCTGTCGATAACACCGACCTTATTCGCGGGAGCAAGTCCGCGCTTGCACGCCATTCCGCTTCGAGCAAAAATAAGACCGACAAGCCCCTCCGGAATAGCCATAGCGATTCCCGTGTGTATCAAAGCCGATTGACCGGGCTCAATGGTTACAGCTCCGTCGATAAGCGCGTACAGATCCGCACCGGCGGCATAATCAGTGCCGTATTTGGGTATAACTGCGTTTTCATCTAATCTTTTTATTTCAACTTTTGTTTTCATCCTGCACCTCTGAATGCACAATATTTCAAATTATATTCTAACAAGAAATAATTACAAAACCGTTAACAAATACAATTTTTGTAATAAAAAATATATAAATAGCGTAGATTTATAACGGCATTATCACTCCAAAAACACCAAAAAACATAAATAGGGTTGACAAATCCTGAATTTTGGTGTAAAATGTGATAAATAGTTGCTTTATTTGACTCTATCGAAAGGAGGTTAATGTACTGTGAATTTCGGCTTTTCATCCGGTCTTGAATACCGCTACGGCAAAAACGGAACGGCTATTTTGACATCTGTAGGTACTTGCAACGATAAGCATATAATCGTACCCGAATTTATTGACGGAAAAACTGTTACCGAGATTGATGAGAGAGCATTTTCCCGCTCCGACCGAATACTCAGCATTACACTTCCGCACACCGTTTCGAGGATCGGTAAAGAAGCATTTGCATGGTGCAGAAAGCTTGAATTAGTCAAGGCATCCGGCATAATCGAAATTGGGGACAAGGCCTTTATCGGCTGTGATTCTCTAACCGATATAGGTATCGGCTCAAAGATCAAGAAGCTTGGCAAAAAAGCTTTTGCTTATTGCATCTCCCTTACCACGGCAGAGCTTCCCAATAGCATATACGACATAGGCGCATCGGTATTCGAGGGCTGTAGCTCACTTGCTACTGTCTCGCTTCCTGAGTCAATGAAGATCATTCCGAGCGGAATATTCTACGCATGCGTTAATCTTTCAAAGGTCGGATTGCCCACGTCCTTGAAATACATCGATGAGTTTTCATTTGCCTACTGTTGCTCTCTTGAGCCGATGAAGCTTTCTCGTGAAACGGTTATAAATCAAAATGCTTTCTTTGAGAGCAGCGCTAAAAAGGCATCCTAAACAGTCAGTAATACAATAATGCAAAACGCCGAAGCATCGCTTCGGCGTTTTTTGTTTTTTATCAGATCAGAAGAAACTCAACTGGTCGGTCTCATCAAGTCCTTCAAGCACCTTATTTGCTCTCAGCACCTCAATGACCGATTTTGTAAGCTTCGCTCTTATCTGCAAGTCCTCTATTGAGAAGAAAGGCTCCTCATTTCTCGCCGCGATGATATTAGCCGCGGCATTTTCACCAAGACCCGCCAATGCCGAGAAAGGCATACGGATGGCGCCGTTTTCGGGCACAAATGCAGAAGCATCCGATTTGACGATGTTTATGGGGAGAAATTTGATTCCTCTTGCCATCGCCTCATTGATAAGCTGAAGAGTAGGAATACTTTGAAGCTCCTTAGGCGTAACCTCTTTTCTTTCCTTATTTCTCTGCTCAATATCCTGCAATGTTGCTCTTACCTTTTGTCTACCGCCCATTACGATAGCCGCGTCGAATCCGCCGGGTGCAACCGTAAACATTGCGCAATAGAATGCAAGGGGTATATGTACCTTATACCAACCGAGACGGATCGCAGACATAACGTAAGCCGCAGCGTGAGCCTTCGGGAACATGTACTTGATCTTCTTGCAAGAATCCATGTACCAGTCGGGCACGTTCGCCGCCCTCATTGCCTCCTCAAATTCGGGTGTAAGACCTTTTCCCTTTCTTACAGCCTCCATTATCTTAAAGGAAAGCGATTTGTCGACTCCGTAAGCTATAAGGTCGTTCATTATGTTATCACGACATCCGATAACTCGCGAAATGTCGCAAGTGCCGTTCTTTATAAGCTCTTGCGCGTTTCCGAGCCATACGTCTGTTCCGTGCGAAAGACCGGATATCTGCAAAAGGTCGGAGAAGGTTTTAGGCTTTGCTTCCTCAACCATTCCGATAACGAACTTAGTACCGAACTCGGGTAAGCCGTAGGTTCCTACGTTTGCTCCTATATCCTCCGGAGTTACACCGAGAGGTCTTGTCGATGCGAAAAGCTCATATATCGACGGATCGTTCATCGCAACGTCCATAACGCTTGTATTCGAGTACTTTTCAAGATACTTGTATTTGGTCGGAATATCGTGTCCGAGCTCATCAAGCTTCAAAAGCGTATCGTGAAGATACTCGAACGTGAAATGGGTAGTTACTATGTCAGACGTCGGGTCGTCGGCGGGATGCTGAACGGGGCAAAAATCGTATATCTCATACTGCTTGGGAACAACGACTATTCCGCCGGGATGCTGACCGGTTGACCTTTTTACACCTACACAGTTTGACACTATTCTGTTTACCTCGGCGCGAGGGAGGCTGATTCCCTTTTCCTCAAGGTATTTCATAACGTAACCGTACGCCGTTTTATCTGCAAGCGTTCCGACAGTTCCTGCCCTGAACACGTTTTCGGCACCGAAAAGCTCCTCGGTATATTTATGTACCTTTCCTTGCACCTCACCCGAGAAATTAAGGTCAATATCGGGGGATTTGTCTCCATGGAATCCAAGGAACGTCTCGAAAGGAATATGATGTCCGTCCGCATTGAGCTTTGTGCCGCACTTGGGACAATTCTTGTCGGGCAAGTCAAATCCCGATCCAACCTTGTCGGGATTGGAGAAATCGTTATATCTGCAATTCGGGCACCAATAGTGCGGCGGCAGAGGGTTAACCTCTGAAATACCTGCCATTGATGCAACAAACGACGAGCCGACAGATCCTCTCGATCCAACAAGATAGCCCTGACTCTCACTGTACCAAACAAGCTTTTGCGCTATCATATAGAGCACGGCAAAGCCGTTTTTGATAATAGAGGTCAGCTCCTTATCAAGTCTGCTTGCAACGATCTCGGGCAACGGATCGCCGTACATCGATTTTGCTCTATCATAGCATATTCTTGTAAGATCCTCCTCCGCTCCCTCCATCTCGGGCGTAAAGGTTCCCTTGGGGAATGGGCGGATGTCATCCTCTATCATGTCGTTGATCATATTTGTATTCTTGACAACGACCTCATATGCTTTTTCTTCACCAAGATAAGAAAACTCTTCAAGCATCTCCTCTGTCGTTCTGTAATAGAGATGCGACTCGGAATCATAATCCTTGAATTTCTGTCCTGCGAGCAATATCTTTCGGTAGAGCTCGTCCTCATCATTCAAAAAGTGAGCGTCACACGTTGCAACAACGGGTTTGTTGTATTTTTCGCCAAGCTCAACAATTCTGCGGTTGAAGTTTCTGAGATCCTCCTCATCCTTCGCTTTTTCGTCAGCAATAAGGAATCGGTTGTTTGAGATAGGTTGAATTTCAAGATAGTCATAAAAGTTTACTATCTCCTCTATCTCTGCCTCGGGCTTATTTTCAAGAATTGCCGTGAAAAGCTCTCCCGCCTCGCAAGCAGATCCAATTATCAAGCCCTCGCGATGCTTTTCAAGCTCTGTCTTCGGGATTCTCGGATGTCTCTTATAATATTTCAAAAATCCGTATGAAATAAGCTTATAGAGATTCTTAAGACCTATTTTGTTCTTTACAAGGATGATCTGGTGATAAGGCTTAAGAGAAAGCGGATTTGAGTTTGCGCTCATGTCGCGCTTAAGCTGCTCAAAGCTTTTAATATCCTGCTCCTTCATAGATTCTATCATTTTAAAATAGATCATAGCGAGCATCTCCGCATCATCGCATGCTCTGTGATGGTTAAAGTCTCCGAGCCCGTAATATTCGGCAAGAACGTCAAGCTTGTGCTTCTTGAGCGAAGGATTTATGTATCTTGAAAGCGCAACCGTGTCAAGATACGGGTTGGTAAACGACATACCGCACTGCTCTGCGGCATATCTTATAAATCCCGTATCAAAATTTGCGTTATGCGCGACTAAAAGCTTTTTACCGCCGTCAACAAAGCTGAAGAATGATGCGAGCGCCTCATTGATCTTCGGCGCATCAGCAACCATATCATCGGTTATTCCGGTAAGCTCAACTATTTCTGCGGGAATAGGCTCCTCGGGATTAACGAAGGTGTTGAATCTGTCAACTACCTCCCCGTTGCGTATTTTTACCGCACCTATTTCGGTTATTTTGCAGTTCTGCACCGAAAGACCGGTGGTTTCTATATCAAAAACTATCGTCTCTGCATCAAAATTCTCATCGTAAACGCCGTATATCGCGCCGGCAGTATCATTTACGAAATATGCCTCGACACCGTATATGACCTTCTGACCTATCTTTTCAGATGCAAGCATTGCCTCCTGATATCCCTGCGCTGTTCCGTGGTCAGTAATTGCCACAGCGGGATGTCCCCAAGCCTTTGCCTGCTTTACGGCTACGTCGGGCGGGATCAAAGCGTCCATATGCGACATCGTTGTATGAAGATGAAGCTCTACTCTCTTTTCGGGAGCCTTGTCCTCTCTCTTCAATCTCTTGATCTTTGCAACGTTATTGAAATAGAACTGAAAATCGGTTCCCTCTGTCTTATCCTTTCGAAGCTCCTTTTTAACGTAGCCCTTCATCGCAAGAACAGCGCCGTTGCTGACATTCGCGGAAATATCGTCTGCATCTTCAATAGATGCAAAGCATTTGACCTCTATCGATGACGTCTGGTCGGTTATTGAGAAGGAGATATTCATTCTGTCGCCCGCTCTGTTAGGCTCTTGTGTGTATCCGAAAACAGTACCCACGATAACCACGTTTCTTTGTGGGCTGGTTATCTCAGCGATAGAGATCGGAGAGATAACAAAGGGCTCGCCTATTACAAATTCGGGCCCCGAAATATCAAATCTTGCGTTTCCGATAACACATATTCCATCGGTTACGTTTGCATGCGCATTTTCCTCAAACAAGGTCGTTTTTCTTGGCAGCATCTCTTCTTCGACAGCCTTGGGAGCACTTGCAACATTGGCAGAATATTCACGCGCCTGCTGTGCCATTCTTCTGTCAAATTCCTCAAGCATATGCTCGAGCGAATTGTTGCTTGCAAGGAAATCAATATCATCGGTATGCGTAATATTTACTTTAATATTTAACCCAAATTCAGAATACACGATCGCTTGCATAACCGCAGGCGTTCTTGCATCATGTAATAGCGACACGCCGTTTTGAGTAAACGGGATCTCTATTGTCAGCGTATTATCCTCGAGCTTAAATCTGTATTTGCTGAAAAATCCCCTTGCAACTATACCAACCTTTTCGGTTTCCTTCATAAGCTCGGGAATATAATTTTCACCAAACAGACTCGGCGGATAATGAGGCATTATTTTAACAAAATTCAAGCGATAGGCCTTTGCAATACCTGCCTCGATCTCATAGAGATCGTCCTTTGAGACAAGCTCGGAAAAATCCACAGAAGCATTGAGAATTCGGTTTTCCTTATCCGCCTGAATCTTGATATTCTGCGCATCAGCCAAGATCTTTTGTTGAAGATCGTTTGCTATGTATTTATCAAAAATCTGTAAAAATGTTTTTGCCATTCTGTCAGTTTCTTTCATTCATTATTTTTTTAATTTCTGAGATCAACACGGGAATAATATCCTTTTCGGGTACCTTTCCAAGTGTTTGTCCGTGAGAAAACAACAATGCTTCTCCTACTCCGCCTGCTATTCCTATATCGGCCTCACGCGCCTCGCCCGGTCCGTTTACAATGCACCCCATAAGGGCAACGGTAATCGGGAAATCAGAAAGTCCTTCGGATCTTACCGCATCCTTGAATCTTCTGCTCAATTCGATCAAATCGATTTTGGTTCTGCCGCAGGTTGGACAGCTCACGATATTCATACCGCACTGCCCCTCTACATTGAGAGCACTGAGTATATCCTTTGCGGCAGCAATTTCACGGACAGGATCAGCGGTAAGTGACACGCGGAGAGTATCTCCTATACCGTCACAAAGCAATGCGCCTACGCCTATCGCACTCTTTATAGCTCCGCTTTGCTCATCACCTGCCTCGGTAACCCCTATGTGTATAGGATAATCACATTTTTGAGCAACCAATCTGTTTGCCTTTATCATTGACGCAACGTCAGATGATTTTATCGAGATCGCAGTATCATAAAAATCAAATCTTTCAAGTATTCCTGCGTGATACATAGCGCTCTCGCACAATGCCTCGGGGGTGGGCGAGCCGTGCTTTGCAAGTATATGCTTTTCAAGAGAACCGCTGTTTACACCGATTCTGATCGGGATATTTCTCGCCTTGCAGGCATTAACCACTGCAAGCACTCTGTCCTCGTCCCCTATATTTCCGGGGTTGATACGGATCTTGTCAACACCGTATTCTGCGGATTTGAGCGCGGCGCGGTAATCAAAGTGAATATCCGCAACGATCGGAATACTTATTCCGCTCTCCTTTATGACCCTGACTGTTTCAGCCGCCTCTTCATCCGGCACAGTAATGCGTACAATGTCACATCCCGCACTTGCCAAGCGCTTGATCTGATCGAGCGTTGCCTGAGCGTCCCTTGTATCGGTGTTAGTCATTGACTGGATAGCAATTTTATTGTTTCCGCCAATCTTTACATTACCAACGGATATTTCTCTTGTTTTTCGTCTTATATCATTATACTTCATTTTTCCTCCACGGACTAAAACAGATTATAAACGTCCTTTATTGTGATAAACACCATCAATGCCATCAAAAGCATTATTCCGACTGTGTTTATAGTCTGCTCGATTTCCCTTTTTATCGGTTTTCCTCTGACTCCCTCGATCGCAAGGAATATCAGTCTTCCGCCGTCAAGCGCGGGCAAGGGCAAAAGATTGAAAACACCCAGGTTCATGGTTATGAGTGTGAAAAGATACAGAATTGAATTAAATCCGCTTTTGGTCGCCTCGCCAACGGCTCCCGCCATTCCGACAGGTCCCGAAACCGCCTCGGCTCCGTACCGTCCTCCGACAAGATCGACCAAGCTGTCAACTATGACCTTAACAGTTGAAAACGACCTAAAAAAGGCATGCTTCATTATTGTTTTGAAGTTGGCCTTTTCAGCTAACATCACGAAATCGTAGTTTCCGAACGTTGCTCCGGCACTCGCCTGAGTCGGGAATTTTACTCCTTCGAGCGTTACCTTTTGTCCGTCTCTGAGCACAACGAGATCAACAGGCTCATATCCGCTGTTCATGATCTCATATACAAGCTCATTACCGGTATGAACTCGCACACCATCCACCTTCAACACGGTGTCCCCGACCATTAAAGGAGATTCACACTTGTCGGAGATCGAATTTTCACGGAAGGAGTGTATTGTTGTTGAAGCAAGATAACCCTCCTGGGCGCTCTCCATTCCAACAAGCGAGAACATACATATAACACCCAAAAGGATGTTCATGACCGCTCCGGCAATAGTTATTATAAATCTTTGCCATACGGGCTTCTTATGAAAGGCATTGGGATCATCCGAGTCGTCGTCCTCTCCCGCCATGCTGACATAGCCTCCTATGGGTAATGCTCTTATGCTGAAAGCAGTTTTTGGGGGCTCAGTGCTTTCAGCGATCTCCTCGATCTGTACCTCGGTTTCTTCTGAGGTATCTACATCACCACTCTCAGGCTGCTTTTTCTTCTTTCTGTTTTTCGTTGAGAAAATTGCAGGTCCCATACCGACCGAAAACTCCAAAATCGTGACGCGAAAAAGCTTGGCAAAAAGGAAATGGCCAAGCTCGTGTATAACAACCATTATGCTTAACAGCAAAAGCGTCAAAAACAAGTAAAAAAGTACAGTCATATAATTTGGGGACCTCGATATAATTATTGTTTATTTGCGATCAGATCGTTGGCAACAGATCTTGATTCTGCCGCGATCCTTAATATCTCATCAAGGTTATGCTCACTTGAAGCAAATGCAAATTTGTCTGTTGCTTCGCATACTAACTCGGAGATTTGATAAAATTTAATCTTTTTATTCAAGAATGCCGCAACGACCTCCTCGTTTACTGCATTCAAAACGGCGGGTAAAGCACCGCCTGCACCGATAACCTCAAAAGCCTTTTTCAAAAGGAAGAAGGTTTCGGTATCGGGCTTTGCAAAGGTAAGCTTTCCCTGCGAGAAAAGATCAAGCTCTTTAGTAGTCGCCTCGCATCTTTCGGGATGTGAGAGCGCATACTGCACGCAATGGCGCATATCGGGCACTGACATCTGCGCTATAACGCTGTTATCAATATACTCGACAGCGGAATGTATTATGCTCTCGCGATGAACAACCACCTTTATCTGCTCGGGTCTGACACCGAAAAGATGCACGGCCTCTATTACCTCGAAGCCCTTATTCATAAGAGTTGCGCTATCAACGGTTATCTTTGCTCCCATATTCCACGTGGGATGGGCAAGTGTTCTTTCAAGCGTAACCTCGCGAAGCATTTCGGGTGTGTATCCGAAAAACGGTCCGCCCGATGCTGTTAATACAATATTTTTTATTTCTTTTTTGTTACCTGCGCGCAAGCATTGGAATATTGCGCAATGCTCGCTGTCTACGGGCAGTATCTCATTACCGCTCTTTTTTGCCGCGGCCATAACGGTCTCGCCGCCAACGACAAGCGACTCCTTGTTTGCGAGCGCAAGCTTTTTTCCGGAATTCAACGTCGCAAGAGTGGGCATAAGTCCAGCCTCTCCGAGAATTGAATTTTCTACTATTTGTCCGTTTTCATTATCGGAGGATGTCATCGCGATCATCTCACAGATGCCTTCACTTCCAGAATAAACCTTAATATCGGTATCGGAAAGTCGCTCCTTAAGATCCTTTGCGGCTTTCTCGTCGTTCATAGCGCATGCGCAAACATGAAACTCTCTCGCCTGATCTTCAACGGTTTTGACGTCTCTGTTGGCGGACAGCGCATTGACTTTAATATTTAATTGTCTGGCTACATCTATCGCCTGCTGTCCGACAGAGCCCGTCGAACCGAGAACGATCATATCCGGTGCTTTATTCATCCCGTCTCCTTATGAAACCAAATTAAAATATGTACAGATAACTGCAAGTATGACCGATACAGCCATTACAGAGTCAAATCTGTCAAGTATTCCGCCGTGACCGGGAAAAAGCTTTCCATAATCCTTTATTCCGTAATGTCTCTTTATAACAGACATTATAAGGTCTCCCATCTGAGAAACAATCGAAATAAATACGGCGCTAACAGCCAAAACCACGTAATTTGCTTTTCCTGTTCCAATAAAGAACTGCTCAAGGATCACGCCGTAAAGAACTGTCGCCAAAACGCAGAACAGAACGCCGCCTATCGAGCCCTCAACAGTTTTCTTGGGGCTTACTGTGGGGATAAGCTTATGCTTGCCAAACAAACGACCCGAGAAATAAGCAAATATATCTGTCATCCACGCACAAAGGAATACCAAAAGATAAATATATTTTCCGTAGGACACATAGTCATGGATGTAAACGATAAAAGAGAAAGCCGCAACTATGTAGATAACAACCGAATACAACAGACAAGCATCTGTTACAGGCAGCTTTTTGTTATTAAAGACAGTCAGGCTGAAAACATACAATGCCAAAAGCATGAAGACAGCAAGCGCAAGCTTTATCAATTCAAAGAGCGCATTGTATTCGGGGTTTGCGTATCTTGAAAGGTATGCAAATCTCATAACAATGGGAAATGCCGCCGCAATCAAGCATATTGGTATAAACAACGCTATATTCTTTTTTTGACCTACACAAGCTATCATTTCTCCGCATCCGACAGCGCAGGCAAATGCCATTGCAATAGGAAACGCCCACGTATCACTGAATACGAGTATGGGAATAAAAATAATTGTCGCTATGATAGAAGTTATAATCCTTTTTAACATTTCACTAACCCCTGAAAATTACTTTTTGTTCTTATCTAATCCGCCAAAGCGTCTCTTTCTCGAATAGAATACCTCGATTGCCTTATCCACATCTTCGCTTGTCATATCAGGCCATAGCGTGTCTGTAAAGTAAAGCTCCGAGTATGCCGCCTGCCAAAGCAGGAAATTGGAAATTCTTATATCTCCGCCCGTTCTGACTATCAGGTCGGGATCGGGACATCCCGCGGTGTAAAGCGCGGAGCTGATATCCTCCTCGGTTATTTCTGTCTTACCTTGTGCTATCAGCTTATTAAAGGCTGCCGTTATTTCGGAGCGAGATCCGTAATTGAGAGCGACATTAAGCACTCTGGTGCCGTTTTTAGTCTTTTCTTCCATTGCGTGGATCTTTTCGGTAAGCGCAGGATCGAGTCTGCTCTTATCACCTATGAAACGAACGCAAGCATCATTTGAAAGGCTTTTATCGAGATATTCATCAAGAAGCTTCATAATTGCAGAAACTTCCCTTTGCGGTCTTTTCCAATTTTCGGTTGAAAAAGCATATACCGTAATATATTGTATTCCGATTTTGTGGCAGTATTCGGTTATATCGCTAAAAACCTCAACACCCCTCTTGTGTCCATATTCTCGGGGCATTCCTCTTTTGTTAGCCCATCTACCGTTTCCGTCCATTATGAAAGCGATATGCTTCAATCTTTCGTCCGCGGTTATCACTTTATCCTTGCTCACGTCATCGCACTCCTCTTTTGTAATTGTAAATAAAGCGGAAGCATTTGTTCACTTCCGCTTTATAGATTATTTCGCGGAAACCGAGATCAGACCTTCATGATCTCCTTTTCCTTTGCAGTTGTAATATTATCAACATTCTTGACATACTTGTCGGTTATATCCTGGACAGACTTCTCTGCATCCTTAACCTCATCCTCTGTAAGAACGCCGTCCTTCTTAAGCTTCTTAATATCATCATTAGCAGTTCTTCTGATATTTCTGATTGCTACCTTACAATCTTCGCCCATCTTCTGAACCTGCTTTGCAAGATCCTTTCTGCGCTCCTCTGTAAGCTGAGGGAATACGAGACGAATGATCTTACCGTCATTGGAGGGAGTAATTCCGATATCACTCGTAAGGATAGCCTTTTCCATTGCCTTAAGTGTGCTTGCATCGTAAGGAATAATCTCAAGAGTCTTAGCATCTGCCAATCTGACGTTTGCCATAGATGTGATCTCTGCGGGAGATCCCCAGTAATCGAATGTCACTCTGTTAAGAACAGCGGGATTCGCCTGGCTTGCGCGAATGGATGCAAGGTTTATTTCGTAGGATGTGATGGATTTACTCATCTTTTCTTCAACGTCTTTGGTGTTGTACTTCATAATATGTTCCCTTTCTCTATGTTAGATCAAATTTTATTTATGCATTTTCGTTCCGATTGCTTCGCCCATAACAGCGCGGTAGATGTTGTCGGGATCGGACAAGCCGAAGGCAAAGCTATCAATTCCGTTTTCATTACAGAAG
The DNA here is from genome assembly GCA_045638385.1 of Eubacteriales bacterium. Classification (GTDB taxonomy): domain Bacteria; phylum Bacillota; class Clostridia; order Oscillospirales; family CAG-272; genus SVTX01. The sequence goes on along the minus strand of JAZUBI010000190.1, from coordinate 1,448 downwards.
GAGATCGCTGTGAGATCGAACGCCTTGAGATCCTTTTCAAGGATTTCTGCATATGTTACGTCGTCATATCTTACCGCGGAGGGATCCTTTCTGGGATCGGCATTGTAAAGACCGTCAATGTTCTTTGCCATAAGCACGACATCGGCGCCGATCTCTGCCGCTCTGACAACCGCAGGTGTATCGGTTGAGAAATAAGGAGCTCCCAATCCTCCTCCGAAAATTACAACGTTTCCTTCGCTCAGATATCTGTCAGCATCGCGCTGAGTATAAAAATCGGCAAAGGTATTCATCTCGACAGTAGAAAGCACCTTTGCCTTTCTGCCGTTGCGTATAAATGCGTCCTGGAGCGCAAGCGCGTTAATGACCGTTGCAAGCATACCCATATGGTCTGCTCTTGTACGATTCATTCCCACACCCTTTCTTGCGCCTCTCCAGATATTTCCCGCTCCGACGATAACAGCGACCTCGACTCCTGCATCAAGACACTTACCGACAGAGGCAACGACTTTATCCATAAAATCAAAATCGAGTATGTCTCCCTCGCATCCGTTTTTGAGGGCTTCTCCCGAAATTTTAACTAAAACACGCTTATAAATAGGGGTTGCCATAGAACGTCTCCTCTAAAAATTGTATTTACCCTTTTATTTTACTACACTTTATTTGATTTGTAAATAATTTTTTTGTAAATAATTTAATAATTTAATAAATTATTTTAATATAACGATCAAAATGCCCAACTTAATTGAATCAAGTCGGGCATTCTGTTTTTTGAGTTAATATTATCTTCTCTTTTCTGCAATCTCAAGAAGAAGCTCGCTGATGAACTGATCCACCGACATAGCACCCTTCTCGCCGTCCTTCCTTGAACGAACGGCAACGGTGTTGCTCTCAACCTCTTTAGCTCCTACAACGATCATGTACGGAAGCTTTTCAAGCTGAGCATTTCTGAGCTTGTACCCGATAGTCTCATTTCTGCGGTCAACCTCGCAACGAACCCCGAGAGCTACGAGCTTTTTCTCGATCTCCTCGCAATATGCAACCTGCTCGTCGCCGATAGGAAGCATTCTGACCTGCACGGGAGCCATCCAAGTGGGAAGCGCACCTGCATATTTCTCGATGAGAAGCGCAAGTGTTCTCTCGTAGCATCCCATAGAGGTACGGTGAATGATATAGGGAGTCTTCATCGTATTATCAGAATCAACGTACTCCATGCCAAACTTCTTCGCAAGAAGCATATCAACCTGAATAGTAACTATAGTGTCTTCCTTACCAAATACGTTCTTGCATTGAATGTCGAGCTTAGGACCGTAGAATGCAGCCTCGTCTATACCGATAACATAGTTATCTCTGCCGATGTACTTATCAAGAAGCTCACCCATGATCTCCTGCGCCTCGTTCCACTGCTCGGGAGTTCCCTCGTACTTATCGGTACGGTTGGGATCCCACTG
>JAZUBI010000189.1:0-7288 GCA_045638385.1 Eubacteriales bacterium | reverse complement strand
GTGGTTCCGTCTCCGTTGTCGTGGTAACCTGCAAGACGCGAGGATGTTCCGCGTTGGTTTGAGCCGTCATCACACATAGACTCGAAGAGGCAGGATGTTGCATTAACACCGACAGAGCCACCGTTTATATGCGTGGCATCGACGGATCCTACGCGTGGGAGTCCGCCTCTGTATCTACCAAGCTCGTCGATATACACCTCTAAGTCAGCGCCGTAGGCTGCTTCAAGCTCTTTATAGCGGTCATAGGTTTCCTTGTCTATGAGATAGCCGGAGTGAGCGGTATTATGGAGTCTTTCAAGCTCTATATTGGAATTACCGCGACCGTTTGAAACAATTGCAAGTGCGGCGGAATAACCATAGAGGACACAGTCCTTTAGCTTTATATTCTGACCGTTTAAGTAGATCGAGCGTGAGTTATCGCCTGCGAGTCTGCTGGATAAAATGTCGCCCACGCCTATAGTTCTAAATTCCTTTGCACTTCCGGTATATTGGAGGATCATCGTACCGTCATCGCATTTTTCTATGAAATTGTGCCCAATACCAGTATTCCACGGCTCAAGAGCGTCCTCAAAGAAGATATCGCAATGTGAGCTACTGAATACATCAAGATTGCTTTTTCCAAAGTCGTTTATGTAACCTGCATTCGTAACTACACGGAGTTTTTGGTTATCTAACTTTTCCAGAACGTACACCTGACCGGCGGATTGATGTGTGTAACCGATGGAAAGTCCCTTTACTGTAATATTATTTCCCGATTTGATCTCTAATGCCTGATATAGAATATCCTTTTCTTGATATACACCGTACGCGTATATTGTCGTGTTAGAGTGAGTGGCATCGAGGCTGAGCATATCGCTTGTGATATAAGCTCCGGGAGGTACGATGACCCGGGTGCTCTGTTTTGCCATCGTACGCACGTAGTTATTATAGGTATAACTCTTTGTTAGAGATACGTCTCTTACCTTACTGTGTCTCTCCATACCTACGAAGAGATCTTTGTTGGTGTGGGGAAGGAGCTCCTCCTTTGCGCCGTACTGCTCGCGAGAATTGACATTATGAAGATTATCTCCGTTATACTCTGTATTGTTGAGGCTGACAGGAGTATGATCCTTGCCGTCATTTACAGAGGTATTTCCGTCACAGAGAAGGTATTTGTTATTATTGAGCTCTATCCTACCGCCGAGCTTATTCTCAACGACGTAGAGATTTACATTATTCTCACCTATGATGTTTATCGCGCTGTTGAGGAGAACTACACAGTTAAAGCCGTTTGCGACCTTAACGGAGGTCTGCGCATCCTTGATGATGTTGAGCGCGATAAGTCCGTTATAGGAGTCTGCCTTATAGTCTATTCCGATACCGTCGCTTGCTACCTCAATTGTATTGCCCTTTACCGTGCAATATTTACCGTTAGAGGAAATACCTGTCTTGGTTGCTATGACCATCGAATCCTGCATGCCGAGCTCGTCGCCTGTGGATACAATGCCGTTGCTTGCGCAAAGGTAGCCGCGGTAGATAAGCAAAAGGTCTGCTGCAGAGCTGATAGCCGTATCGGTTGCGCTTACTCTGCAGTTTTTGAAGGCAACGTCCTCACTCTTTTCATCGATCGATACGCCTGTGCTGCCGCCCTTGACGTCGACCTTAAAGAATGTGATACCGGTGGAGTTTTCAACGGTTACGTTACCCTTGATGATAAGCTCCTTGACAACCACCTCGGAAACATCCTTGATGACAATACCGCCCTCTGCGATGACAGAAGCGAGGTTGCCGTAATATCTTGTATTTGACTCGAGCACGAGAGGCTCTTTTACGATATATACCTCACCCTCTCTAAGCGCGGTCTTATTTTTTAGGAGCTCATAGAGCTCGGCGGCACTCTTTTCGACTGCCTTTGACTCGTCGATCACATTATCCTTGAGCGCGAAGAGATCAGAATTCCACTGAACACCTGCGTCCTTGACAGTGTCACCGTTACCGTACAGATCGGGAGGATCTGTTTCGGTCTCGGGCCCTGTTTCTGTCTCATTATCCGTAGGAGCCTCGGTAGGCGCGCTTGTCTCTGATTGCTCGGCAGTAGGACTCTCGGTATCTTGCTCGGTATCGTTACAGGCTGTGAGAGCTGCAAACGCACCGAGGATCATCGTGAGAGACATAAGAATGGAAAGTAATCTTTTCATCATGATAGTTCCTCCGTTTTGTTGAGATATTGGCACTTATCAATGCCAATAAGTATCCATTTTAGAATATTCAAGTCATTATAACATGCTTTTTTCCTGCTTAAAAACATCCTTATAAAGTCCGCAAACAGGGCATTCAAAGTAATCGGGAACGCACTCCAACTAAGGCATGATTGCCTTTGGTAGGTAGAAGTTGATGTAACAATAGGCGTTTCTTTTTTACAACATAAAATCATATATCTCATTACCAAATAGTCCAGCCACCATCCATAACTATGGTAGCGCCCGTAATATAGTTTGAAGCTTCCGATGCTAAAAATACGACAGGACCTTTAATATCGTCCTCATTTGCCCAACAGTGTAGAGGACAGTTGGCTATATAAGTATCTACAAAGACTTTCTTCTCGGAGTCACCGCCAAGACCGGGATTGAATCCACCGGGGGCAATGCAGTTTACACGGATATGATGTTTTCCGTATCTTCCCGCCATATACTTTGTAAGACCAACCATAGCCCATTTTTCGGTTGTATAATTTACCGGCTGGTCGCCCCAAGTTTCGGGATAAAAAGGGAAATGAGGACAATCAAGTCCACGCATAGAGCTTATGTTTATTATGCTTCCGTCTTCACGTTGCACCATATGCTCTAATACTGCTTGTGACAATAAAATTTGTCCGTTAAGATTTGTACTCATAGAGTCCTGTAACTGCTGACGCGTAGCTGAGGATAGAGGGGCTAAATTGCTACGGTCTACCGCGTTATTTACTAATATGTCAATTTTTCCGTAGCGCTCAATTACATTTGATACCAACTCTTTTATAGAATCATCACTATCTAAATTCAAAGACATTCCAACAGCATCATAACCTTGGTCACGAAGTGTTTTTGCAAACTCCTCGCATTTTTTTCCGTTACGTGATGCGATAACCACACTTGCTCCCATTTCACAAAGCCCTGTTGAAATAGACGCGCCGTATAAACCACGTCCGCCCGTAACAATGCAAACCTTATTTTCAAGACTGAATAATTCCTTTGTGTGCTTCATTGCTTATTTCTCCTCTAAATTACTTTTTGCCTTTTCTAACAGGGATTGGAATTTGTTCGACAAGGCTACAATGTGGGTATAGCATTTATAGCGTTCTAAGAAAACGCAAGTGCATTACCTTCTGTTATACCAAACATGTTTTTAAGTCTACAATGATGTTTTAAAGAATTGGAATTTAGTCAAGCAATCTCGCAAATCCCGAATGACATACCGGACCGCCGATTGCCTCTAAAATAGCTTCCTTACCGCCTTTTTTGATAATATCAGACATTTGAGAAAACACCTTATCAACAGCCTCTCTGTGGATGTTGAGAATCGCATCATTATGCGCCAAGGTAGGATAGAGACCCGTATTACCCAAAAAGCCCTCTTTTAACATCAATGCAGTATAAAGGGTCTTAAGCTCCTTTTTGTTTTCCTTGAAATCAAAATGTGCAAGGCAAGAAAATCCCGAACAGTTAATATCAATGCTGTGTCTTTCTGCTGCCTCTAACCAATCCTTCTTTACAGTATCGCCAACTCCTTCAACATGCTCCCATACTCGTGTTTTTTCGAATTTTTCGATGGTAGCTAACGCCGCCGTGGGTCCTACGCTTTCTGTCCAATATGTGCTACTTATAAAGGATGTGTGAGCACCGTCCATAGCTTCTTTGGTTCCGATCACTGCGGCAATAGGATGACCGTTGCCCAATGCCTTTGCAAAGATTGCCATATCAGGATTAACGCCAAATTGAAGGTGACTGCCGCCAAAATTCAAGCGCCAACCGATTGTAATTTCATCAAAAATCAAAAGGCCGCCAACACGATGAACTTCATCTCTAATATACTCAAGCAAGCCCGCGGGCGGCATATGGTTGCGACAAGGCTCCATAATAACGCATGCCAAACGGTTGCCGTAGTCACGAATAATCGCGTCAAACTCTTCCTTATTTGTATAATTAAAGGTAAGCGAACTTCCTTTTAATCCACGAGGAACACCGGCAGGCTGCAGACCTGGTAAAAGTTGTCCGTCAAGGCTTTGTGAATCACCCAAATTAGCTGCCAAATACCAGTCAGTCCATCCGTGATAACCGCAAATTGCTACAACATCTCTTCCGGTAGTTGCCCTTGCGATACGAACTGCCACAGCGGCAATTTCACCGCCCGTTCTTGCAAATCTAACGCATTCTGCCCAAGGATGAATCTCGCAGAGCTTATCTGCTAAATAAACTTCTTCGGGGGGGTTAAGGGTTGACATACAACCGTTATTTATTCTATCAATAACAGCTGCGCTAATATCAGGATCAGCATAGCCTAAAAGACAAGCACCGATACCATTGGTAGTCATATCATAGTAGCGATTACCGTCCACGTCCCAAACTTCACAGCCTTTAGCCTTTTTGAAATAATTAGGCCATTGTTCCGGAGCAAACATTTCGGGGCGCTTTGATAGCAATTGAACGCCGCCTGGAATTCTTTGTTTTGCGTGCTTATAAAGGTTTTGTGCGTATGACATAATTTTTCACATCACTTTTTATCGAATGATTTTAAGTGTTCTCCTTATCAATTATAGTGTTTTATATATTCAAATGGGTGTACAGCCCCAAAAGCCCACAAACGCGCTATATACCGTGTATAACGCTCTTGCCCCTGACTTCTTCAAGGTAAGGTGTACCATTTTTCTTCATATCAACAAGCTCGCCGCAGACCAATCTTTCGCCGTCTGCCTTCATTGCGAAGCATCCGATATAGCTGACCTCGTAGGCATCGCCGTTCAGGTCAAATTTTGCGGTGTGAGGAATTCCGTTTTTCACGGATTCATAATTTGACATCGCCACCGAGCCGTCCTCAAGGCGACAGCCTCCTTCAATATCGTTCAAGGGAAGCGAAAGCTCATTGGCAATATCACAATCATAGTTAACCGTATTGGCTGAAAGGAAGCTTCCGTCCGCCTCTGTTCCGTCGAAGTATCTGGTCAGAGTTCCGATAATTCTTATCTTAGCGCCCGCATCGATGGCTTTCTTCAGAAATTCGACAGTTTGTGGCTTGGAATATTCGGGCGCCATAAACAACATTGCCTCGAATATGTGTCCGCAGTAGTTGAATTTGCCATCATCGGTGAGTGTTATTCTACCATCTATGATAGCATCGTCTGTGGATACGGCATTGTAAAGTCCCGCCCTCCACATAGCTGCCGCCTTTTCAAAAATGCCGTAGCTTCCGTTGATGTCCATCTGGTTTCTTGCTTTTTCATTAGGATACCAGTTGCAAAGCGCAGGGAAGCCAAACACCGTAAGAAGCGGCATTGAGGGAAGAACAGGCTCAAATATATTCATAAGCTCTGCATTTTCCTCGTAGATCGCCACCTCGGAAAGGAAGGATTCGCTTCCCGTATCGATACCCCAAGCCGAACCGTCATCTATGGCGTGGTAGTGGATTCTTCCGCCAAACGGTGCATCCTTGATCGCCTTTTCAAAGAATGTGTCTTTATCTTTGTTATAGTACATATCATAGTTGATTGCTTCCTTTGTCTGGCAGGCAAGTCCAAGTCGTACGGGGAAGATCATATTTTCGTCGGTCTGCGCGTATTCACGCTTGGTTTCCCACCAGCAGCAGCCGTTCGCCCACATCTCGTCGTTGGTGATGCTGTTATGGTAGGTATTATGGAAGCCAAGAAACGCATCCTTGCCGAATATCTTCCTTGAATAATCCATAACAAAGTCCTCAAGGAAAAGTGAGGCGCGACGGAAAACATCGAAATATTCGTTAATTGCGGTGATTCTCACCACATCCTCTCCCTCGGGACAGTATCTCATATCAAAAAGCGTCCTAATTAGGTCGCGACCGCGCTCCTTTGCGAAGTACCGCGCAAAGTGTCGCCCATAGATACGTCCGCGGAATTGATCTCCCTTGGCGAGAGTCCACGGCGCGTCGGTCGCTATTCCCTTCATCTCGTCGATAGCGATTCCGTCAAAGGGGACGTCGGCGTAATAGTCCATCATTTGCTTATAATCGTTCTGCAAAACGTCAGAATAAAGGTCTGCCGTTCTGTGATAGTGGGCGACCGTGGCAAATACTGTATAGCCCTCATATTCGGGAAGCGAGAAGCTCACCGAGAGTCGGGCAGGGGAGGAGTATTCCACCTTTGCCCTGTCTGTTACGTCTACCAGCGTTGCCTTATCGTATACGCCGTCTGCTATTTTTTTGAAGGCGTATGCCGACAAAAGCTCTGCACTGATCGTTGGTCCGCATGCGCCCGTTCTCGTCCACTTGTCTACACTGCGGATAAGCGCTTCGCCTCTCGTTACAACCGTTTCGTGATCGATTGCCATAGCGGCGGCGTTTTCCTCATCTACGAAAAGGTTTGGGAACTGCTGACCCTTGGGCCACGGGGTAAATACTACCTTGATTCCTCTCTGGTGTGCCATCTCAACAAGCTCCGCCATAACGCGCTTGTGTGTGGGATCCCAAAAATCACAGCCTCTGTCCGTTAACGTAAGCATATTAAACTTCGTTTTTTCGGCGATTCTCTTTACGGTTTCTCTGTAAGATCCGCTTTCAATGGTTTGGTCTGTCCAAAACCAATAGTTTATCTTCGGATGTCTTGAACGTCTTTCCATAATTTTCTCCTTTGTATGCATTTCATATCCATATTAAACATGACAGCAAGTAAAGAACCTTTCTTTTTCTAAAAAAGGACCTTGTTCACAATACTCTCAAGATATTCCTGCCTACCGCTGTGAGGTGCGGGGCAGGTGCCCATCTTCTCCGCGTGAGCGGCAAGCTCGACAAGGGTTGCCTTTCCACTTCTGATCTTCTGCCCAAGCTCACTCTTAAAGCTCTCGTACTTCTTCTCAACGAACGCATCAAGCTCTCCGTCCTCAATGATCTCTGCCGCCTTGATAAGTCCAAGAGCAAAGGTATCCATTCCAAGAATGTAGGCGTGGAACATATCCTCATAGGTGTTACTCGGTCTGCGGTTCTTGGCGTCGAAGTTAAATCCTCCCGTAAGACCGCCCGCCTTTAATACCTCGTACATGCACCGCGTGCTTTCGTAAACGTCATAAGGGAACTCATCGGTATCCCA
>JAZUBI010000188.1:0-1698 GCA_045638385.1 Eubacteriales bacterium | reverse complement strand
GCGTAGCCGAAAGAGGGAAAACACACAAGTGGGGGTTTTCCCTTTCTACACAAAGGCTATCTTAATTGTTTGTCCGCTTTTTCTTTTGATGCAAGAGGCCCAAAAGAAAAAGCTTAGCAAAAAGAAAATGCCGTAGGAGAGGTTTCGCCGTCTGCGGACGGCGACCAACGCTCCGCGCGTTGGATCAGCGCAAGCCTTTGAAAAGGCTTGACCGAAACTCAACCTCGCTTCGCGCTGTTGACGTGAAGTTCCCCACAAATTGCAATTTCACACCAACAGTATAACAGAAATATCTCTATATTTCAAGAGTAATATCACATTTTTTCTTCGAAAATGGATCAAATCCCTTGACCTTTTATAAAAGCCGTAGTATAATTACGCTAAAGAAGAAAAAAACGGAGGACGCACATATGTGTAACACGCCCGAAATAGTTAAAAGAAACAAGGATATCGAGCATATTATGCACGCAAGCTCAAATTGGGGCTTGTGGGCGCAGGCAAAGCGCAAAAACAAGCTTTTTTCCATGCTCGTAACCACCGATATACACGAATGCCCCGACCAGATGAGCGCGGCGGTCGATTATCTCAACTATTACGATTCGCTCGACTGCGGAATCTGCCTTGGCGATATTCAGCAGAGCGATTTTCTGAAAACAGACGGAACGTGGTATTATAACGCCATCTCGCACACCAAAAAGCCTTTTATGAGCATTATCGGAAACCACGACGTCGGAAACAGCAAAAACCCCGCGATCTCGGGAAGCTCGCAGGAGGCCTATGAAAAATTCATAGCTCCCACAAACGCGCTTTCGGGCATTGAGGGCAGAGAAGCGCCTTATTTTGTAAAGTATTTCGATGAATATAAGATTGCTATCGTCGGACTCGACCTCTACGGCGATCCGAGCGAAAAGCTTGCCGACGGAAGCTATGCGATACACCGCGGATTCCATACTCTTCCTCAGCGCGAGGTCGATTGGCTCTGCAAGGCGCTTGCAGAGATCCCAACAGACTATCACCTCCTTGTTGCGATGCACACATTCCCCTATGATGCCGACGTGATCGACGGCGCATGGACGCAGAAGGGCTCAAGGATCTACGGCGCAAGTGAGTCTCCCTACGGCGATGATAACCTTATCAGCGACGTGATCGACGCGTGGGTAAGGGGAGACAAGCTCAAGGCAAGCTACGCACCGCTTGATCCCACATATCTTCCCACCTTGACGGTTGATTGCGATTTCACCGCGCGCGGCGAGGGAATATTCGCAAGCTACATAGTCGGACATCACCACAAGGATATACAGGGCAGATGCAAAAAGTACCCCTATCAGAACGTCATCGTTTTCCCCGCGACCGCAAACGACGGCTGGCAAAGCTACGGCAGCGATCTCCCGAGAGAAAAGGGAACTAAAGCCGAGGATGCCATCACTGTTATAAGCGTTGATACCATCAATAAACGCCTGAAGCTCGTCAGAGTCGGAAGCAATATCACGATGGATATGGTAGAAAGAAAGTATAACGTAGTTAAGTATTAAAATTTCAAATTTTGATTTGTCGGGATGCGAGGGGATGCGCGTAGGGAACTTTTCCAGGGAAAAAAGTTCCCCACACCCCTCAAAACCCCAATAAATATTTTATGCAGGGTAAGACGGTTTATAAAACTACACCGTGTCGCACCTGCATCGTCCCACTGCTATCGTG
>JAZUBI010000187.1:0-11425 GCA_045638385.1 Eubacteriales bacterium | reverse complement strand
CGTTAGCCTTCCCTTGTGAGGGAAGGTGGCTCGGCGAAGCCGAGACGGATGAGTAGAACACTAACGATTTCAACCGTCTTTGCTCAGAAAGAAAGTCTTACGGTGTAAGGCATTGCTGCTCGCGCGTGTTTAACGATAGACACGGTGATATATTCTACTCATCCACCACAAAACGCAAAGCGTAGGAGGATAGCTTCACTACTCGCCGTGTGGCGTGTTGTCCCCCTTCCCTCACAAGGGAAGGCTAACGCTAAGCGAACCCAAACAAAAATTTGAAGCCGTAAACCCACCGCTAAATTGCGATTTTCAGATTTATTACATTTCCAACACGATTTTTTCCATTTACAAATTTACCGCACGATAGTATAATGATGCCATCGGATCGGAAACGGAGGAATACAGATATGTCACCCGTAATGATGAATTCAAACGAATATTTAACCGCGCTGAAATCCAATGCTCTTGACAAGAGCGCATCATATGTGATCGAGGGCGATATAGCGCTGTCAGGAGAATATGCAGTCACGCTCAAAAATGTAACTGTTAAAGGCTCTGTTTCGATAGCGGCAGATTGCGAGGATATCATAATATACAAATGTTGTATTTCGGGTAACGTCACCTGCTCTGCAACAAATGCGGTAATAAAAGAGAGCCGCGCGAATGCCGTGTTGCTCTGCAACGGTTGCCAAAATGTCCTTGTGGCGAAATGCGACACCGAGGAGATCGGCGTGAGAGCGGGCTATAACTGTACCGTACTGCTCAACAACACCGAAAAACTTACGGTTGAAGGCGGCACTAACATAAACGTGATAAAAAACACCGTGCGCTCTGACCTTGCGGTAAAAAACAGTGCATATCTCCTTTGCGACGAAAACGAGGTCTTGGGCGAAACAGTCTGCGAGGGCTGTACGGAGCACAACGGCGATAACGTACGCGATCTTAACGCAAGACCCGAATTTGGCGCAAACGAGGAGCTTTTGCCCCATATAAACAAGGATCTCTTCCTTGAAATGCCCCGCCGCGAGTTTGTTTTGCAGGCGGAATATGATAAGCCCATGAGCTTCAACGAGTATTTCTTATCAGGAGCTAAAAATTGCGACGAGGTAATAATCCCCCCGGCCGCGTATAGCGTTACTGACAGAATATACGCTACCGAGGAGCATTCCAACACGGTAATATACGCATACGGAGCTATGCGCGAAAAGACAGATTACGGAATTGCCATCGACTTTGAAAAGGCAAATCATTTTGCTCTTCGCGGACTTACGCTCGGTTACGCAAAGCAGTCAGCGGGACAGGTCCACGTCCTTGAAAAGCTTCCCGATTACAGATTCCGCGTTATCAATGCCGCAGGCTACGATTACGGATTTTCGCACACTGATTTTAAAAAATATGCAGGCTCGACCGAGGTGTTCCATCAGGGTAAATTCACAAACACCTTTATATTCAGCCACCCGTACTACAGCATCCCCGAGCAATACGATGATAAAACCTTTATCATTGAAATGCAGATAGATAAGGACAAGCTCTATAACAATATGGAAAAGGGAGACGTCTGGTCATGCAGAATGGCGGGTGTGAACACCCACACATTCCTTATCAAGGACGGAGGAAATATCCTCTTTAAGGATGTAACCGTGTTCGGATACGGCGCGGCGCTTGGACTTGTTGCGTACGGAACAAAGGAAAACATCAACTTTATAAGAGTTTGTAATACCTCGCGCGCTCCCTTTATCATTGATAAGGAAACGTACGACAAATATAAGGCTCTTGAAGCTGAATACGGCATCGATCTTGAGGTGTCCATAGATGAAAAGGGTCGTTATCGCGGCTCGATACCGAGAACAGGATCGGTGGATGCTGTGCACATCGTGAACGGAGATAAGGGCGTAAACGCATCATTTTGTCTCTTTGAGCATATGTGCGATGACGGATCGAATCAGCACAGCGCGTCCTCGCGATTGCACCGACTTATAGACAACGGAGACGGAACTACAACGCTTGTCTATAAGGGCCTTATCACAAGCACTCGCAAATATGTCTCGACCTGCGCGGGAGAGACCGAGGGCTCGGGCTCAATGACCCCCGCATTCCGCCGCGGAGACAGAGTTTTCGCGTATACCTCAAACGGACGAGTCGTTTGTGACTCCGAGGTGCTTGAAAACGGATATGTATTCAGCGACGAGCCGTACCTGCTTATGACTCACGAATACACATATAAGGGAGAGCCTCGCACGCTTACCTGGAAGTGCAAGCTTCAGGCTGTAAAGATCCCTACCGAGAATGTAAATTTCAAGGCGCTTGAGGGATATGATCTCAACGACGATTCCGAAGAGCCTCAGCACAGAATAATAGTAGATAACGTAAGCCGCGCAAGCGGAGATTATACCTTTGACAACGTGCTTGTAACGCACACCCGCGCTCGCGGTATCGCGGTAAAATCAAGAAACGTAACTATTAAAAACTGCACATTCCGCGAGATAGGATGCGCTGGAGTAATGCTTTCTTGCGAGGAGGCATGGTCTGAAAACACGGTTGCGGTCAATACCACCGTCAAGAACTGTCTTTTCGATAACACAAGCAGAAAATTCGAGCTTAATCACGATATGAAGTTCGGCTCGTTCGCCATCGAGGGACTTGGCGGTCTTTCGAGAAAGGTCAAGCCCGCGGGAGACGAATACGCATGCTCTGATGTGCTCTTAGAGGAAAATCTCTTTATCAACAACTCGCACGACTATGATATTGCAATATCAGAGGCGCAGAACGTTGTTGTGAAAAACAATGTATTTTCAAACCATGTAAACGACTCCGGAGAAGAGTTTTTGGGAGTTCCCGTAAAGGCGGTTACCTGCTATAACCTGGTTTTCGAGGGCAATAAGTTCTCTCCCCTCTCCGAGGGAAAGCCGGAGAAGATATTTGAGCTTGAAAATTGCAAAAGCGTTGTCTTTGACGGAGAGATTATTTCATAATTTTTAAAATTAAAAAGCCCGTTTCCAATGATTCGTACCCTTAAAGACGGTTTCTGAAAATTAAGAATTACGAGCATTGCAGAGGCTAAGAAAAATACGAGAACATTTCGGTGTTACTCGTATTTTTTTGCACATTTAGGCAAAAATGATGCTCGAAACAATCACCTCGCATCTCACTTCCGAAAGAGGTATCGACAACAATTTTAAGGCTCACGATGGATGTGCAAGCAGACAACGGATAAGCAATAACCGAGCAAGGGCCGGCGAGGAGATTCGTCGGCCCTTAAAATATGCAAATCAATCTATAATGGACGAAGAAGATTGAATTATTCATAAAAATATGGTATAATTAATAGGTATCGTAATCGGCTATGCTTTGCCGAATCTTAATCAAGTATGTGATATAATAGTAGAAAATAAAAGAAGGTGGTTATTATGAACAGAAAAAATAAAAAGCGGATCATTGATATAACGCTTACTGTGCTGATACTTTCCGCCTCCTTTGGTATCAGCTTATTATTTCAAAAGTTTAAGGTGTCCGAACAGATCACAACGCTGTTTGCATTTTCCGTCTTTCTTATATCTCTTATAACAGAAGGATATTTATTTGGTGTTATATCCGCCATAGCAAGTGTTTTTATTATTAATTATACTTTTACATATCCATATTTTAATATGGATTTTTCTGCTTCGTCCAGCATTATATCGGCAATCATTATGCTGATTATTGCCGTTCTGACGAGTGCATTCACAACGAGAATGAAGGAGTGGCAGAGAGTCAAGGCGGAAAGCGAAAAGGAGCGGATGAGAGCTAATTTGCTCCGCGCGGTATCTCACGATCTTCGTACGCCGCTTACAACAATATACGGAGCAAGCTCATCGATAATAGAAAATTACGATAAGCTAAACGATAAACAGAAATTGCAAATGGCGAGCGGAATCAAGGAAGATTCCGAGTGGCTGATCCGAATGGTTGAAAATCTGCTCTCCATTACCCGAATTGACAGCGGTTCGGTACAGCTTATCAAAACCCCCACCGTTCTTGATGAGCTGATCGACTCGGTAATTTTGAAATTCAAAAAGAGATATCCCGAACAGCGCGTAGAGCTGGATATTCCAAATGACGTGGTTATAATCTCTATGGATGCAATACTTATTGAGCAGGTCATTATCAATATCCTTGAGAACGCGATCCATCACGCAGAAGGCTTTACGAGATTATCGTTGCACGTATTCACGATTGAAAATAAAGCGATATTTGAGATAACCGACAATGGTTGTGGTATTCCGAGCGAAAAACTTGACTGTATATTTATGGGATACAGCGACAAATCAGAGAACGCCTCTGATACACAAGCACGTAACGCCGGAATCGGACTTTCCGTATGTGCAACGATTGTAAAGGCGCACGGCGGAGATATTACTGCCGAAAATGCTAAGGGCGGCGGTGCAGTATTCAGATTTTCACTAACGACGGAGGATACTTTGGATGAACAAAAACAAATATAAGATCCTTCTCGTGGAAGATGAAGGAAATATACTGAATTTCGTTACTGCTCTCCTTGAAGCTAACGATTATCAGGTAATAACGGCAAAGAACTGCGAGATGGCAAAAACAATGTATGCTTCCCACATTCCCGATCTCGTTATTCTTGATCTCGGGTTGCCCGACAAAGACGGAAGCACGCTTCTTGATGACATCAGAACCAAGGATCTTACTCCGGTTATCGTTCTTTCCGCAAGAAGCGAGGAACGAGAAAAAGTGAAAATGCTCGATATGGGTGCAAACGATTATGTGACGAAACCCTTTGGCTCTGACGAGCTGCTCGCGCGTGTAAGAACTGCGCTGAGAAACAGCAGACACAGCGCAAGTGATGGACATATTCCCGGAAGAAAATTTAACGTAGGAGAACTCGTTATCGACTACGATGCCCGTCAAGTGTATATCGCAGGAGAAGTAATCAAGCTGACACAGACCGAGTATAATATCGTGGCATTCTTATCAGAGAATTGTGGAAAAATGATGACGTATGCCGCCATTATCAAGGCGGTGTGGCGAGATTACCCCGACGATTCAAGCATAAAAAAGTTACAAGTAAATATGGCAAATATAAGAAAGAAATTCGGAGCTCGTCCGGGCGAAGCAAACTACATTGCCAACGAGCTGGGTGTCGGATATCGAATGAAAGGATAAAAAAAGACTGCAGTATGCTGTAAAAGTGTATTGCGGTCTTTTTCTTTGCTGTTTCTTAGCCAAATTTATGTTATTATAATTAGCAAAATGGAGAAGTGTGGGTCTGCTGATCGATATAACTTCACTTTTATGAGTATAGGTAAGAAAGGTACAGAAAATGAGTGAATTATTAAACTTGTTTAAGCCGATTTTGGAATTCGGAAAAGACGGAAATTGGAAAATGATTGTGATGTGGTTAATAGGTGGCATTCTCATTTATTTAGCCATTAAGAAGGAAATGGAACCTACCTTGCTACTCCCAATAGGTTTCGGGGCTATTTTAATGAACTTCCCTCATTCGGGAATAGCTGAACCGCTTGAAACACTATATAACGCGGGCATAGCAAACGAGCTTTTTCCATTGATACTCTTTATCGGCATCGGTGCTATGATAGATTTTGGTCCGTTACTTAACAATCCCAAGCTTATGATATTTGGAGCGGCGGCACAGTTTGGTATATTCTTTACGCTGTGTACTGCGGCAATGTTCTTCTCGGAAGACGTAGCGGCATCCATATCAATAATCGGTGCTGCTGACGGTCCCACTTCTATCGTTGTTGCAAACACTTTGCTTGGCGGCAGTGCAAATTCAAAATACATAGGTGCAATAGCCGTAGCTGCTTATTCTTATATGGCCTTGGTTCCTATCATTCAGCCTCCTGTAATCAAGCTTCTCACAACCGAGAGCGAAAGAAAAATAAGAATGAGATATGAGCAGAAGAGTGTTTCCAAAACGACAAAAATACTTTTCCCCATTATTATTTCAATAGTAGCCTGCGCTTTTGTTCCGGCGGCCGCTTCTCTTATCGGCTTTCTTATGTTCGGCAACCTTATAAGAGAGTGCGGAGTTCTTGATTCTATTTCCGAAACAGCGCAAAAGGTTCTCGCAAATCTTATAACCATCTTTCTTGGCATAACGATAGCTTTCCAAATGAGTGCCGATAAGTTTCTCAATACGTCCACTCTTCTTATCCTTGGTCTTGGACTGATTGCCTTTATCATCGACACCGCGGGCGGTGTGCTCTTCGCAAAGCTCTTTAATGTTATTCTTAAACTTTTTAAGAAAGATCCTATAAATCCGATGATTGGTGCGGCAGGCATATCTGCCTTCCCTATGTCTGGCAGAATCGTTCACAAAATGGGACTTGAAGCAGATAATCAGAACTTCCTTTTGATGCACGCAATTGGTGTAAACGTTTCAGGACAGATTGCTTCGGTTATTGCCGGATCTCTCGTTCTCGGCTTCTTTATCTAACGCTTGGAGGTGTAAAATATGTTTGAACCGATTCAATTTGTAAATTATCTCAAGTATATGGGACTTGGAATGCTCGGCGTATTTATTATTGTCGGAATTATAATAGTGGCTACCTATGCAATAGGTAAATTGACCGCTCGAAAAGATAGCGGCAATAATCAATAATATTTGCCATATCAAAGACGGTGATACAGGTTATACTGTATTGCCGTTTTTCTTTACCGCACATTTGCTGCAAATATGATATCATGTCCTAAAATGGGTAAAAGATGATTATCTATATCCTACATATATCCCCGAAGGAGAATGTTTATGTTAACAGGAAGTGAATTTTTACAGCTTACGTGGAGTCTTATCTGGCTTCTTGCAGGTGTCGGTGTCTTCATCGTAGGTATGAACTTTATGAGCGATGCGCTTGAAAAGAGCGCAGGCGGCGGAATGAAGAGAATGCTTGAGAAGATCAGCAATAACCGCTTTTCAGGTGTTGGAATCGGCGCAGGTGTTACTGCAATTATTCAAAGTTCCTCAGCCACATCGGTTATGGTCATCGGTCTTGTAAATGCCGGAGTTATGACATTGATGCAAGCAACTCCGATTATTATGGGTGCAAATATCGGTACGACCATCACGGGTGTACTTGTTGCCCTTAAAAATGATTATTTCAATATGATTATGTATCTCTTCGCTTTTGTGGGAGTTATGATGGGCTTCTTCAAAAATGAGAAGATCAAAATTTCGGGTCTGCTTTGCTCGGGTCTCGGCCTGATATTTGTCGGGCTTAACATGATGAGCAGCGAGCAGGCATTTGGCAATCCTCTCGTTGAAGATCTGTTTACTAACGTATTCAAAACCGTTGATTTTCCGCTCCTCTTAATATTGATCGGTATTGTTTTTACTGCCTTGATACAAAGCTCGTCTGCGGCAACCGGTGTCGTTATAACGATGGTTGGTACAGGTGTACTTCCGCTTGAGCTCGCGCTGTTCATCGTTCTTGGCGCAAACATCGGTACTTGCGTAACTGCTTTGCTTGCATCGGTCGGTGCAAATGCTAACTCCAAGCGAGTTGCGCTCATACACTTTACATTCAACGTAATCGGTACGGTGTTGTTCACCACACTGATCTGGATATTCAAAGAGCCGGCAGTGAATTTGCTCGTCTCTATGTTCCCGGGAAGTGATCCTATGTCGCTTCAGATGCGCGTGTCTGTATTCCACGTTATTTTTAACGTAACAACTACGTGCCTTTTGCTTCCGTTTGCGAAATGTCTGGTTAAATACTCTTGCCTTGTTATCAAAGATAACAAGGATGGTGAAGAAACACTTGCGCTCAAATACGTTGATGATAGACTTTTGTCCACTCCCCCTATTGCTTTGATGCAGGTCAAGAAAGAAATGGATTATATGCTCGGCTTGGTTGAGGAAAACTCTATATATGCTTTTGTTGCTATGGATAAGGGTTCATCAGAGTATAACGAGCGCATACGAAAAAATGAAGAAATCATTGACTTTACTAATGGCGCTTTGACAAAATTCTTAATCAAACTATCCGCAACCGCTTCACAAAGCGATGAGCATATCATCGGCTCGTATTTTCACGTTCTTAATGACCTTGAACGAATTGGCGACCACGCCGAAAACTTCCATGAGATCGGTATGGAAATGATTGAAAAAAGAATTAGCTTCTCAGAAAAGGCCCAAAGCGAGATCTTATCTATGCGTGAGAGCATTATGCAAATGTTCTATATTGCTAAAGATGCATTTGAGAATTTGAACAAGGATCAGCTGCCGACACTTGCGAAACTGGAGGATGGCGTCGACGTTGAGAAAAAAGCCCTTATTGCCAGCCACTTCGCAAGACTTGCCGAAGGAAACTGTAATATTGATGTGAGCCCTTATTACTCCTCAGTGGTAGTCGGACTTGAAAGAGTCGCAGACCATCTTGTAAATGTTGGATACAGTATTATAAACCCGATCGGTTCCGAAAAGGAAAATTGAAAGAAAATCCGGTAGATGTATATGGCTTTGGTATTGTTTGCCGTGCTTTACGGCAGTATGCCTGATCGATATTCCGGACGAAAACGAACTCCGTGAAATGATAAAAGAGATTCGAAAGCCTGCATAAGGACTAAAGAAACACGAATACGGTATATCTCTTGCGAAACATACCGTATTTGTGAAACCTTTTATTTAGGGACGGCCCTAACGAAAAGTGCTTTTGTGTTTAATTGTAAAAAACGTGATTGCCGATCGTAAAGGCGTATTCTCTGTTCTGAGTGATCCATGATCCCGAAGCATACTTGGGATTGAAAAAGTAGAGTATATCACTTGAGAGAGAATATCCCTCAAGACACATCTTTGCCGCGATTATACTTTCGGCATTCGGTGTCTTGTAGATAGCTCCGTTTGCGGTGGGAGCAAACTGCACTCCGTATTTCTTGTCAAAAATAACGCCGTAGATCGTATTGGGGAAATGACTTGATCTCATTCGGTTCAAGACCACGTTTCCTACCGCGATCTTACCCGTCATGCTTTCTCCGCCCGCCTCGGCATATATGATTCTCGACAGCCAATAAACCGCATCGTCGGCATATACCTGACTTGCATTCTTGAGTAATCTTGTGTCACCCGAGCGCACCAGAAACGCGTTTTCGGTATTGCTCCAGCTCACATGGCTGTTAAGAGCCTTGACCATTGGCAATATAGGCACGTATAGCTCGTTGCCTATCTCCAAAACCTCTCCGCCGGTATAAAAATATCTACCGTTTGCGCATATGTAGAGGTTATTTTCCGTAGCGGTGATTTCAAGATTTTCTCCGTTTACCGTTGCGGTGCGGCGACCGCCGCTGACCTGACTTGAGTATTCGAACACTCCCAACCAATCCGCAAATTTAAACATGGGAACGTAGGTAACTCCGCCGTAATTGAACACCCTTCCTTCAAGCACTCTTCTGCCGTTCACATTCAGATTAATCTTATATGACCCTGCAGGCTGTGAATAAGATGAGGCCACCTGTGCGGTTGCCGGAGCCTCGGTAGCGCTTATGGGCATAGCAGCAAGGCTGGTTATTGCGAGGATTGCAGATACCAAAGCAGTAAACGCTCTTTTCCTTTGTCTTTTCTTCATATTTCTTTCCTCCTTTGCTTTTTCGGCGCACCCCTTGCGGATGATCGGGGCATTGCCGTATACGCTATTGTACCATGTGGGAGGCTTATCTATCAATCCACAATATATGGATATGAAGGAAAATAATTACTATAAACGGCTGTTAAGGGGTGTTATTTGCAATATTTTCCTCTGTTTACATTATTTTTCGGCGAGTTTTGAGTTATATTTAGCTGATTTTTGAGAAAAATATCATCAAGACAATATGAGTTTGTTTTCAAAATTGCTAATTTTTTAATTCTTCTGAATATAACTATCGATATTTTCCGGATAGGACGGTGTAAGACATGAACGCGCTGTTTGAATTTATTACACAGAGGGCGCTCGTGCGTCGGCGTCGCCGCCGTCGTATTCACCCTCTGACTTTGGCATAAGGTGCGGGCGAGTCTCCAAACGGAGACTCGCCTTTTCTTTAAAATATGAAATTTCAAAAAAATCTTGACAAAAGGAAAAAACCGTGCTATAATCATCTAAACGCGATGACCGAAAGAAGTAGAGAACGTGATCCGAAAACAGAAAGCTGCCGGCTGATGAGAGGCGCATTTGGAGCGATCTTGAATACATTTGTGAGCGGCATACCGAAAGGAAACAAGTAGGCTATGACGGGGCGACCGTTATATCGAGCGACTTTTTTGAAGTCGGTAAGGCTCTGTGGGTGACCGCAGGGTGAATCAAGGTGGTAACACGCTGTATGCGTCCTTGGGCAGATCTGCTCAAGGCTTTTTGTTTTGTTTTGAAAATACTCAAATATACAGGAGAATAAAAAATGAAGATCTATGAAGAATTGGTTGCCAGGGGACTTATTGCCCAGGTAACGAACGAGGAAGAAATCAGAGAAATGATCAATGAGGGTAAGGCTACCTTCTATATAGGCTTTGACCCCACGGCGGACTCGCTCCACGTAGGTCATTTTATGGCGCTTTGCCTTATGAAGCGTCTCCAGATGGCAGGCAACAAGCCCGTTGTCCTGATCGGCGGCGGAACTGCTATGGTTGGTGACCCCTCCGGAAGAACCGATATGCGTCAGATGATGACAACAGAGACTATCCAGCATAACTGCGATTGCTTCAAAAAGCAGATGGAGAGATTCATCGACTTTGGCGAGGGCAAGGCTATTATGGTAAACAATGCCGATTGGCTTCTCGGACTTAACTATGTTGACGTCCTCCGTGAGGTTGGCGCATGCTTCTCTGTCAACAGAATGCTTACTGCCGAGTGCTACAAGCAGAGAATGGAAAAGGGACTTTCCTTCCTTGAATTTAACTATATGATAATGCAGTCCTACGACTTCTATCATCTTTTCAAGGCGTACGGCTGTAATATGCAGTTCGGCGGTGACGACCAGTGGTCGAATATGCTCGGCGGTACAGAGCTTATCAGACGTAAGCTCGGCAAGGATGCGCATGCTATGACTATCACTCTTCTCCTCAACAGCGAGGGCAAGAAGATGGGTAAGACCGCATCGGGTGCAGTTTGGCTTGATCCCAAGAAGACCACTCCCTACGACTTCTATCAGTACTGGAGAAACGTTGACGACGCTGACGTTCTCAAGTGCATCAGAATGCTCACATTCCTTCCTCTCGCCGAGATCGACGAGATGGACAAGTGGGAGGGCGCACAGCTCAACAAGGCTAAGGAGATCCTCGCTTACGAGCTTACCAAGATGATCCACGGTGAAGAAGAGGCAGAAAAGGCACAGGCAGCCTCCCGCGCTCTCTTTGGCGCAGGTGACTCCAGCCTCACCCCCACCGTTGAGGTAGACCCCGCAACCCTCATCGACGGCAAGATCGACGTTAACTCTCTCC
>JAZUBI010000186.1:0-1875 GCA_045638385.1 Eubacteriales bacterium | reverse complement strand
CGTTGTAGGGCGGGGGCTTGCTCCCGCCGTTTAACCCATTTAAAATCGACGATGCGGCGGGAGTAAACCCCCGCCCTACGAAGTGCCAAATTCGTAGCCGTGAATGAATTTTAAATCGTTTGAATAAATTCAAACTCCCCGATAAATTGCAATTTATTTTAGCAGCTCTCTGTTCCAAGCCATCTGCTCCTCTGTCGGGCGAAAGTCGGTATGCGAGCAACAAGGGATGGTAGGCTTGCCGCCGCCAAGGTTATAGAAAGGAGTCTCGCGATCATTCTCAAACGCCTTGCGATCCTCCTCGCATCTGAAATCGGGAACGTCGTAGGTCGTTCCGCCATTAAGCACCGAGCGGTGACCCAAAATAGCCACAGAGGACATTACCGTCGCAGAATAAACGTCGAACGGATGCTCGGGCTGAACGTCGTTTCTTATACATTCAAGGAAATAACGCGCGGTGAGATAGTCTCCGCCGCCGTGACCGCTCTTTTGAATAATGTCCTCATCAGGATCATTCCATGAGGGAGTGTAAAGATTTATCGCCTCTTTTCCCTCCGGCACGTCCCAGGTGTTGTATCTGAGCATCACCTGATTTCCCATTCCGCGAAGATTCTCTATCTGTCCCTTGTCACCGCAAATTCGGTATGAATTTCCGTGTGCTCCAAAGCCTGCGCATCCGGTAATTCTGAATACACTTCCGTCGTCGTTCTGCGTCATAATGATAGCCGCCCTGTCGCCTACGAAGCTTGATGAAGGAGCATCCGAAGGCACGGGATCAAAGCAAGCGTGAGCAGTTACCTTCTTCGGCGTTGCTCCGGTTGCGCACATAACAGGACCCAAGGAGTGAGTTATATAATATGTTCTCGGCAAATGATTGCGCCAATGCTCGTCAAAATAGGTGTATTCCTTTTTAAAGCTGAAATCGCGAGGATTTCCGGGGTGATTGTACTCGCCCTCGGCATAGAGTATCTTGCCAAGCGTTCCACCGTCTACTATTCTCTTCATCTCACGGTTAAAGATCATCTGAGGATAGTTCTCTGCCAGCATGTATACGGAATCGCTCTTTTCAAACGCGCGAACAAGCTCAACACCCTCAGCCATAGTTCCGTTGCTTATGCACTCGCTGAAAACGTGAAGACCGCGCTCAAAGCACTTGATCGCGTAGGGCGCGTGCTCGTGGAAAAAGTTTGCAAGTATCACAGCATCCATATCATGCTTTACAAACTCGTCAAAATCATGGTAGATCGCAACGTCACCAACGATCTTTAAATATTTCTCAAGCGCCTCCTTGCGCGACTCAAGCTCACAAACCGCAACTATCTCGCAGTTTTTCTGCAACATAAACGCCTGCGACAGCGTGCCTCCGCGCGACCCTGCGCCAAATACGCCTATTCTGATCTTTTTCATTTCTATTTCCTCCATATTTGTATTTTATATTTTTCAAATTTTGATTTGTCGGGGAGGCGGGGGGATGCGCGTGGGGGGATTTTCCAGGGAAAATACACGAACCTGCGTTGCAGGATTCGTTGCGGGCTTGCTGCGCAAGCTATCCGCCCAAGTCCCCCCACACACCCAAAACCCCAACCTATATAAGGTCATGGTTAAAACGGTTTACTAAACTACACCGTGTCGCACCTGCATCGTCCCACTGCTATCGTGTTGCGAGTTCTTCTAAACCGTTATATTAAAGGGGTTTTATTATTCTTCACCGCTACAAATTCCCTTTAAATTACGCTTTGCGTTGTAGGGCGGGGGCTTGCTCCCGCCGTTTAACCCATTTAAAATCGACGATGCGGCGGGAGTAAACCCCCGCCCTACGAAGTGCCAAATTCGTAGCCGTGAATGAATTTTAAATCGTTTGAATAAATTCAAACTCCC
>JAZUBI010000185.1:0-3979 GCA_045638385.1 Eubacteriales bacterium | reverse complement strand
GAGGGAAGGTGGCTCGGCGAAGCCGAGACGGATGAGTAGAAGACTAACGATTTTTACCGTCTTTGCTCAGAAAGAAAGTCTTACGGTGTAAGGCATTGCTGCTCGCGCGTGTTTAACGGTAGACACAGTAGCGTATTCTACTCATCCACCACTGCGTGGTCCCCCTTCCCTCACAAGGGAAGGCTAACGCAAAGCGTGCTATGAGGGAAATTTATAGCCGTGAAATATAAATTAAACAGTTCGCCAAAACAAAATTTAAAGGTCCGAAATCTCAAAATTCTCAAAACCACTTGACAAAATATGAAATATACATTATAATATCAATGTTATAATAAATGCGATGAAGAGGAAAGAGAAAATTTGCATTTTTCAGAGATGCGGCGGTTGGTGCGAGGCGCAGGATGCGGTTTTCTTACTCACCCCGGAGCAGTCTTTTTGAACAGAGTAGAGAAGAACGGATGTCACCGTTATCGGCATTGAGTGGCGCATTTGCGCAATTTGAGTGGTACCGCGGAGCTTGTCTTCGTCTCAACGTATGAGGCGGGGGCTTTTTATTTTTGAAAATTATGTATGCCTTTATAGGCAGAAAGGAAATATAAATGAAATACGAGCATTTGTCAGTTGAAAAAAAGTGGCAGGAATATTGGGCGAAAAACGAGACCTTCAAAACCGACGTTTGGGATTTTTCAAAGCCCAAGTTTTACGCGCTTGACATGTTCCCCTATCCGTCGGGAGTAGGACTTCACGCAGGTCACCCCGAGGGCTACACCGCTACCCATATAGTTTCGAGAATGAAGAGAATGCAGGGCTATAACGTTCTTCACCCGATGGGCTACGACTCCTTCGGTCTCCCTGCGGAGCAGTATGCGGTAAGCACGGGAAATCACCCCAACGGCTTTACCCAGAAGAATATAGAGACCTTCTCAAAGCAGCTTCGCGAGCTCGGATTCGACTATGACTGGTCGAAGATGATCGCAACAAGCGATCCCGAGTTTTACAAGTGGACTCAGTGGATATTCAAGCAGCTCTATCTCGACGGCTACGCGCAGTATATCGATATGCCCGTAAACTGGTGCGAGGAGCTTGGAACAGTTCTCTCAAACGACGAGGTTATTGACGGTAAGAGTGAGCGCGGCGGATTCCCCGTAGTCAGAAAGAATATGAAGCAGTGGGTAATCAATCAGCCCGCATTTGCAGAGGAGCTTCTTGAGGGACTTGACGAGATAGATTGGCCCGAGTCCACGAAGCTTATGCAGAAGAACTGGATAGGAAAGTCTACCGGTGTTGAGGTCAAATTCCGGATCGTCGGCGGCGGAGAGTTCTCGATCTTCACAACATGTATCGAGACCATCTACGGTATCACCTTTATGGTTCTTGCTCCCGACGGCGAGATCGTTAAGTCGCTTATGCCCAGAGTAGAGAACAAGGACGAGGTTCAGGCGTATATCGACGAGACACTCAAGAAGAACGATATGGACCGTACCGAGCTCAACAAGACCAAGTCGGGATGCGAGCTTAAGGGCGTGACGTGTATCAACCCCGTAAACGGCAAGGAAGTCAGAATGTTCATCGGTGACTTCGTGCTTGCAAGCTACGGAACGGGCGCGGTAATGGCAGTTCCTTCACACGATCAGCGTGACTTTGAATATGCTATCGCGCACAATATAGATATGATCCAGGTAATCGACGGTGACGAAAAGCTCGGTCACGTTGACGTATCCGAAAAGGCATTTGAAAAGCAGGATTATCTTGGAAAGGGATACAGACTTGTAAACTCCGAGGAGTTTACCGGTCTTACCGTTGAAGAGGCAAAGGAAGCTATCACATCAAAGCTTGAGGCGCAGGGCGTTGCAAAGAGAACGGTGAATTACCACTTCAGAGAGTGGATCTTCGCGCGTCAGAGATATTGGGGCGAGCCCGTGCCGGTCGTTCACGGCGAGGACGGAGAGATCCACGTGCTTGACGACGCAGAGCTTCCGCTTGTTCTTCCTGAGCTTGAAAACTACAAGGGAGTAAACGGAAAAGCGCCTCTTGAGAATGCAGAAGAGTGGAAGATGTACGATAATAATGGAATCAAGGGTAAGAGAGAGACCTCTACAATGCCCGGATCCGCAGGCTCTTCCTGGTACTTCTTGCGCTACATCGATCCCGACAATAACGACGAGTTTGCAAACCGTGAGCTTCTCAAGCACTGGATGCCCGTAGACCTCTATATCGGAGGACCCGAGCACGCAGTCGGTCACCTTATGTACTCGCGTATCTGGAACAGATACCTCTATAATAAGGGTCTCGCTCCCACAAAGGAGCCCTTCAAGAAGCTCGTTCACCAGGGAATGATCCTCGGCGCGAACGGTATCAAGATGGGTAAGAGATTCCCTGAGTTCGTTGTAAATCCCTCTGACGTTGTAAGAGACTACGGTGCGGACACTCTCCGTCTTTACGAGATGTTCATGGGCCCGCTTGAGGTCTCCAAGCCTTGGAGCGATGCCGGAGTTGACGGCGCGCGCCGCTTCCTCAACCGCGTATGGGCATTCTTTACAGAGGCCGAAAACGTAGTTGACGGCGAGACACCCGCGCTCGAAAAGCTCTATCACAAGACTGTAAAGAAGGTTACCGAGGACTTTGAAAAGCTCGCGTTCAATACCGCAATTTCGCAGATGATGATCTTCGTAAATGCCGTATATAAGGAGGGCAAGTGCTCAAGAGAGTATGCCGAGGGACTTATCAAGCTCCTCTCTCCCATCTGTCCTCATATATGCGAGGAGATCTGGGAGGTGCTCGGACACAGCGAGACCATCGCGTATGAGTCATGGCCGACCTTTGACGAGGCAAAGACCGCAGACGATACCGTTGAGATGGTAGTACAGATCAACGGAAAGCTTAAGGGCAAGCTCAACGTGGCAAAGGACACCGACAAGGACGAGATCCTTGCGCTTGCAAAGGCTGACGAAAAGGTTGCAGAGGCAATTTCGGGTAAAACTATCGTTAAAGAGATCGTTGTTCCCAATAAGATTGTAAATATTGTTGTTAAATAACCGAAAAAATTTAAAAATAATATTGACAAACCGAATATAATAGTGTATAATACTTTAGTATTTGTGAGAAAACTCACATAAACTTTCAAAAGCGAGGGGAGGGAAAAAGAAGATGGCAGAAGTTAAAGTAAAAGAGGGCGAGTCTCTTGACAGCGCGCTCCGTAGATTTAAGCGTCAGTGTGCTCGTTCGGGAATCCTTACCGAGCTTCGTAAGAGAGAGCACTATGAAAAGCCCAGCGTAAAGCGTAAGAAGAAATCCGAGGCTGCACGCAAGAGAAAGTACAAATAATTGTATTTTGGACTATTGAAAGCAGGCGCCTGAGCTTCGGGCGCCTGTTTTTTAATAAAAAATCAAAAGGAGAATTGTTATGGAGACCTTAAAGAAGATTTTTCCCATGTCCTTCAAGGAGCATAAGGGAGCTGCTGATCTTGTTATCGGCATACTCATTTACCTTGTAGTAGGTATTATAGCAGGAGCACTTATCTGGCTTGGAACATTCCTCGCAGGCTTGCTTGGATTCATCGGCGCTATCGTAGGATGGGCGCTCGGCCTTGTAGGTGCAGTTGTTGATCTTTACATACTTGCAGGAATCATTATTGAAGTTCTTGCTTTTTGTAAGGTTCTCAAGGACTGATAAGAGCAAAAAAGCGTTGCATCTGCAACGCTTTTTTTGTTTTTCAAATTTTGATTTATCGGGGAGTTGCACACACCGTAGGGCGGGGGCAAGCTCGGAACCCCCAAAGCTCGCAGGCTCACTTCGGGGAACCCCACGCCTCCCGCCGCTTATTTAAAAATCTAATTGTTTTTACGGCTGTAAATCTCCTTCGATTACGCCTTGCGTCCGTAGGGGAGGTGCTTGCTCCTCCCGCAAAAGAAACAGTTATAAAATCCTTATGGCTAAACAAGAAACAAATGCTTTAGAACGGGAGGAGGCGTGGGGTTC
>JAZUBI010000184.1:0-8893 GCA_045638385.1 Eubacteriales bacterium | reverse complement strand
GTAATCCATTTACCTAATCCTAACCACAAGGTATAATCTTCTAATCCCGTTGTGCATAAAGCCAATGCTCTTGGAACTAAATGAAATGCATCTCCACAACCAAGTGTAACAGCCATTATACCAAACAACAAATATTCTTTAATTCCTTTACTTTTTAATATCATAATGATACCAATTGTAATAACCGTAGTTAAATATACAACATCAAATATTGTTTCACCTATTGCTTGACCTGATATTAACATATTAACCTCCTAAATGAATAACAAAATATTTATATAAGTTAATTTTACAAACTAATCAGCTTTATGATTAAGTTGGCTATTTTAGAAACATCCTCTTTACAATCAGACTCTACCCATTTATCTATAATTGCTAACACACCGTAATTAAAATATGCACATGCAAATTCCATTTCATCATTTTTTATGTTGTATTCCCGCAATAATTTATCACATAAATTTCGGTATAATTCTTTATTTATATTTGATTTTTTAAATATATGTGATTTGTGTGGAAGTACTCGGTATATTTTTTTAAGTTCTTTTATTGTATTCAAATATGGAACTAAATGTATTTCATCTAAATTAAAGTTTTTCTCATCATTTGAACGCGGAATAACAGCATCATAACTAGAATCAGATAGTAATCTTGCATTTATATGCTTCATCGTTTCTACTAACAAATCATCTTTAGTATCGTAATGCATGTAAAATGTACTTCTGTTTACCCCGGCTTTTTCACAAATTTCTTTCACGGTAATGAAGTCATATTCCTTCTTTTCTAATAACAGAAGTAAAGCTTCAACCATTAATGAAGACGTAATTGAATTTCTTGATTTATACATATATGTTCTCCGATTACTTATTAATTGGATAAGATAAAATATTCAATGATCTTTAGACTATCTTAATTATAACAAATAAAACTTGAAAAAACAACAACACAAATAAAAAAGGTGTTGATTTTGATAATATAAAATAATAGATAGGAAGAAGGCTTTTTCTTTGTCTTCAGCAGGTCAGTATTTGTTTTTCGACAGTTCGGATCTGTCGAGGGACCCGAAAAGATGCGCGAGCAAAGCTCCGCGCGGAAATGCATCTGCAAAATTTCGTTCCCTCGCATCCCAATCACGCCATAGGCGTGTATATCATCCGCAACTTGATGCGGTATATCATCAACACAAAGTGTTGTATATCATCAAGCCGCAGGTAGATGCACGCTGAAGCGTGATGATATACACTCTGACGAGTGATGATATGCCAAACCTGCGGTTTGGATAAAAAAAGTCGTATCAAAATGATACGACTTTTTTGGTGCGGGTAACAGGACTTAGAACCTTACATTTGCGCCAAGGCTAATTTAAGGCTGATGTTAATTTAGCGCAAATGAATCCGTTTCTGCGAAACGGAGAGGTTCTGCGTCAATTTCACTCGTCAAAACTTAAGAGGAGGGCGTCAGCCTCTCCTCTTAAGTTTTGGTGCGGGTAACAGGACTTGAACCTGCACATCGGAAGATACCAGATCCTAAATCTGGCGCGTCTGCCAATTCCGCCATACCCGCATATTAACATTTGTAAAAATAAGACGCGCGATCCTAAATCTGTTGCGTCTAGATCACCAAGGCTTTGCCTTGGTAGCAAGCTAAAGCTTGCCGCACGGAGTTACACACCGTAGCGATTCCGCCATACCCGCGTATCGCTCTCACACCTGCTCATTTTACCATACAAAGACTTGTTTGTCAAGTATAAAAATGAAATAAGGGAACTCTTTTTCAAGTTCCCTTATTTATGTTTTATCAATCCTCAAATTTTACGGGCTGTCCGATTCTGTCAGACTCGAAGCAAGCCTCCATTACCTTCATAACACGTCTCATCTGAGGATGTGTTACAAGCTGGGTTGCCTTGCCGTCGATAGCTGCGCAGAAATTGCGGTAGTAGTCGTGAACGTCGCTTGTGGGCTTTTCAAGCTCATATTCGTCCATCGTTACGCTGTCGCGGGGTGCCATAGTCTTGGTAAGACCTGCGGCTGTTTCAACCGGAATGACCTCGCTCTCGTGCCAATACTTGCACCTTGCAACCTTGCACTTTTCGCGCCAATCGGTGATGATCGCGGAGCCCTTCTCGGCTCTCATGAAGAAACGGGGCATAGCGATGAAGTTATACGTTCCAACCTCGATATATGCGCTCTTTCCGCCCTCAAAGTATATGGTGAGCTTGAATCCGTCGTCAACCTCGTCGTTTGTGATATGATCGAGAGTACAGTAAACCTTTTCGATCTTTTCGTCGAATATCTGAAGAAGCTGGTCGATAAGATGAACACCCCAGTCAAGCACCATTCCGCCGCCGTGCTCCTTCTCGCCTCTCCAGTCGGAGGGGATTCCGCGAGAGCCGTGGATGCGGGATTCGATATTGATGATAGAGCCAAGCTCTCCGGACTCCTTGATCTGCTTCATTGCAAGGAAGTCAATATCAAATCTTCTGTTTTGGTGAACAGAGAATACCTTTCCGCTTGCCTCTGCCGCAGCGATCATTTGGTCGAGCTCCTTGGAGTTCATAGCAACGGGCTTTTCACAGATTACGTTCTTTCCTGCCTTAAGAGCCGCAATTACCGTACCTATATGCGAATCGTTAGGGATAGCAACGGTAACGAGATCAACTCTTTCGTCGGAGAGGACTGCCTCGAGTGAGTCATATGCGAAAATTCCGCGCTCGCGAGCAAGAGATGTCTTCTTGGGGTCTATATCATATATACCTAAAAGATTAACGGCATCGCTTTTTTGTGCGTGCTGAACGTGCCATCCGCCCATGCCGCCGTATCCGATAACTACTAAATTTTTCTTCATAACAAACACTTCCTTTCATCCCATCGGGATCATACCTATCTTATTTTAACATAATTTTATACTATGTCAAGAACGAATTTAAAAAATAGCAACTTTTGTCTGCTTTTTTTACAAATGTCTTTAAATAATTATAAAAAATTCTTGAAAATAACGCAAAATTATGGTAAAATAAAAAAAATAAAAACGCGGAGGCTATTATGAAGATAACTTTTGTCGGGACATCGCACGGTGTACCGAGCGCGGAACGATATTGCACTTGTATTTTGCTTGAATCGGGCGGATCCTTTTACTTTATAGATGCAGGCGCGCCGATCGCAGATATTATACAGAGACGCGGACTTGACATGCGAGCTTTCAGGGGGATATTCACGACCCACGCGCACGGAGACCACTGTGCAGGGCTTTTTCAGATCGCCGACCTTATGAACTGGTATTACAAGGGCGCAGAGGCGGATTTCTTTGTCGCAGACCAAGAGCAGGCAGATGCGGTCTTATCTCTTATAAATATATCATGCAACAGAATGGGAGTTGACAAGGCGCGCATTCGCTTCAATACAGTCTGCGAGGGCGAGGTATATAGCGATGAAAATATTTCCGTCAGATACATTCTCAACATGCATATGACGAGCAGCCCCTCATATTCGATACTGGTACAGGAGGGGGAGCGGCAATATTTGTTTGGCGGCGATTTTTCAAACGGCTTGCGTGAGAGGGATCTACCCGAGAGCATGCTTGTGTCGGGCGTTGATGCCTTTATTTGCGAGCTTGCGCACTTTTCGCTTGACGATCTTGCGCCACACCTTGAAAAGTCTGATATCGGTAATCTCTTTTTAACGCACGTTTACCCGACGGGCAAATACGGCGAGATCGAGAAAATAAAAGGGAATTACCGCTTCCCGATACACACGCCGAGCGACGGCGATACATATGAAATATAAATTTGGAGGATTTTGATATGAGATCAAAGCTTATTGAAAAGATTTTCCGCGACACCGCGTACGTTCGTATGGGCGGAAGCGCGGAGGAGAAGAAGGCCGCGGAATATATAAAGAGTCTGTGCGCAGAATTTGGCGGTGAGGCTTATTTTGAAGAATTTGAGGTAGACATGGCTGACGTTAAGCGCGCCGAGCTTTATATTGACGGTGTCTCTATCCCTTGCCGCGGATATATGAACTGCGGATCGGGCGAGGTTGAGGCGGAGCTCTACTACCTTTCCGACGACAGCAAGCATTCCCTGAAGCTTTGCCGCGACAAGATAGTTATTACTGATGGCTATCTCGGATATTGGAAATATCAGGACATGCTCGACAACGGCGCGCTCGGATTTATTACCTACGACGGAAACGTGAACTATGCCGACCGCGACATTGACCGCCGCGAGCTTCGCTCTTACGTTTCAAAGGGAAGAAAGATCCTCGGCGCGAACATAAATGCCAAGGATGCTGTGGCTATAATAGGCAACGGCGCAAGAAAGGCGCGTATAGTGATCGAGCAGGACGAGTATATGGGAAAATCGCAGAACGTTATACTCGATCTTAAGGGAGAGTGCGATGAAACGGTTGTATTCACCGCGCACTATGATTCCACATCCTTGTCACAGGGCGCGTACGACAATATGTCGGGATGCGTGGGACTCCTTTCCATGGCCGAATATTTTTCGAAAAAGCCTCACAAGCGCAATCTCCGCTTCATCTGGTGCGGAAGCGAGGAGAGAGGATTGCTTGGCTCAAAGGCGTACTGCGAAGCGCACGCGGACGAGCTTACCAATACGGTTATCTGCATAAACCTTGACATGATAGGATGCGTAATGGGTAAATTTGCTGCCATTTCGACGGCGGAGCAGAGGCTTGTAGACTATCTTTCATATCTTGGTGATGAGCTTGGTCTGCCGGTATCATCCTCGCAGGGTGTTTATTCGAGCGATTCAACACCCTTTGCGGACAAGGGGGTGCCTGCGGTCTCGTTCGCGCGCCACTCGCCTCCAAACACCGCTACTATTCATAACAGCTACGACACAAAAAAGCTGATAAAGATCGACAACATGCAAAAGGATATCACCTTTATCACCGCTTTTGCAGAGAGAATGGCGAATGCCGTCCATTGTCCCGTCGAACGTACCATACCCGACAGTATGAAGGAAAAGCTTGATGAGTATCTCTTGAGAAAGAGAAAAAAGTGAGAATATAAAATCGTAAGCCGCAGGTGATACCTGCGGCTTACACGTTTACAAACCTTATCAGTTTATTGTTTCTCTTGAAGCACTCTACCATATGCTCGATCTCTCTCGAGTCGCCGTTATAAAACGCGACTAACTCGTCTGCATAATCAGAGATCTCCATATTTCTTATGATCCAAGCACCCGTTGAATACCGATTCTCATTTTTGTAAAATACCGTCATTTGAAATCCGTATTTTTTACAAAGCTGTACAATATCGAAATTCACATTCATGTCGTCTATTGTGACTATTTCAGAGGTGTATGTGGGAATATAGGATTGCATATTGGGTATGCGGAGGTCTTTTTTTGCAACAATTGCAATCTTCATTTATTTTTCACCCGATTCAACTTAAAATAAAAAGTGCGACAACCGAAGCCGTCGCACAAAAACGCAGACTCCGATAGTCGCCAAACCAATTCAATATCAAGGGTACAAGTACCATATCAATCCGAATAGAATCTGCATTTTATCAAATTCATGGGATTGATATAGATTATGCCCAAAAAGGGCATAGATATGCCGTACCACTTGAGGATATTAAATTGATTTGGCACTTTCATTTTATCATGGTTTTGCTGAAAAATCAAGAGCTTTTTTAAATATTGTCAAAGATATACAAAAATGCTCGGGCGATTGCCCGAGCGTTTTTGTATGTGAGTCCGTTTTAAATTAAGCGAGCTCTGCGAAGTACTTGATTGTACGAACCATCTGGCTGGTGTAGGAGTTCTCGTTGTCGTACCAAGAAACAACCTGTACCTGGTAGGTATCGTCATCGATCTTTGCAACCATGGTCTGAGTTGCATCGAAGAGAGAACCGTAGCTGATTCCGATAACGTCGGAGGAAACGATCTGATCCTCGTTGTAGCCGAAGGAAGCAGAAGCAGCAGCCTTCATTGCAGCGTTGATACCCTCAACGGTTACGTTCTCGCCCTTAACAACAGCAACGAGAATAGTGGTAGAACCGGTGCAGGTAGGAACTCTCTGAGCAGAGCCGATGAGCTTGCCGTTGAGCTCGGGGATAACGAGACCGATTGCCTTTGCAGCGCCGGTGGAGTTAGGAACGATGTTCTGTGCGCCTGCACGAGCTCTTCTGAGGTCACCCTTTCTGTGAGGACCGTCGAGGATCATCTGGTCACCTGTGTAAGCGTGAACAGTGGTCATGATACCGCTCTGGATAGGAGCGTAGTCGTTGAGAGCCTTTGCCATAGGAGCGAGGCAGTTGGTTGTGCAGGATGCAGCGGAGATGATCTTGTCATCAGCGGTAAGAGTGTTCTCGTTAACAGAGTAAACGATGGTCTTGAGGTCCTTGCCTGCGGGAGCAGAGATAACGACCTTCTTTGCGCCTGCATTGATGTGAGCCATGGACTTCTCGGTGGAGCAGTAGAAACCGGTGCACTCGAGAACTACGTCAACGCCAAGCTCACCCCAAGGGCAGTTAGCAGCGTCCTTTTCAGCGTAGATCTTGAGAACCTTACCGTCAACCGTGATGGTGTTAGCCTCGTCATCGGACTCAACGGTGTGACCGTCGTAACGACCCTGAGCGGTGTCGTACTTGAGAAGGTGAGCGAGCATGGAAGGCTTGGTGAGGTCGTTGATAGCTACGATCTCGTAACCCTCTGCGCCGAACATCTGACGGAATGCGAGACGACCGATACGTCCAAAGCCGTTAATAGCAACTTTTACTGACATTTTAATGTCCTCCATAATTATAAAAATATTTTTTTAAACGATGTATCTGTGGGAAAAACGAGCTTTCCGTTCATTCCCAATTATATATTTTAACTCATTTTTGTCAATTATACAAGTCTTTTTTTGCATTTTACGAAAAAATCGTGACTTTGCAACTTTTTGACGAAAACAGGGGGTCTAAACTGTGCAATTTGACGATAACAAGTAAGACGAAAAAAGAGAGATTTTTTTATTTTTCTCTTTTGATTAAAGTGCTCTTGACAAATCCGGTAAATTGATTTATAATAAATAAGTTAAAGTATATTAAAGACCGAAAGGTCAGTTTTCTATAATGCAGAGGTATTCAAAATGGCAAATGAGAAAAAGGTTGAGCAGATAACGTCAATGGACGTTGACTTTGCTCAGTGGTACACAGACGTTGTTAAAAAGGCGGAGCTCGTTGATTATTCGGGCGTTAAGGGATGTATGATCATCCGCCCTTACGGCTACGCTATTTGGGAGAACATTCAAAAGGAGCTCGATGCTCGCTTCAAGGAGCTTGGACATGAGAACGTATATATGCCCATGTTCATTCCCGAGAGCCTTCTTCAGAAGGAGAAGGATCACGTTGAGGGCTTTGCTCCCGAGTGCGCAATAGTCACAATCGGTGGACAGAATCATCTTTCCGAGAGACTCATCGTGCGCCCCACGTCCGAGACTCTTTTCTGCGATCACTTCAAGAATATAATTCAGTCCTACCGCGATCTTCCCAAGCTCTACAATCAGTGGGTAAACGTTGTTCGTTGGGAAAAGACCACGCGTCCCTTCCTCCGTACAAGTGAGTTCCTCTGGCAGGAGGGTCACACAATGCACGAGACCGAGGAGGAGGCAAGAGAAGAGACCTTGCAGATGCTCAAGGTTTACGAGGAGTTCTACCTCAACTGCCTGGCTATTCCTGCAATCACGGGACAGAAGACCGAGAAGGAGAAGTTTGCGGGAGCTGTTGAGACCTACACTATTGAGCCTATGATGCACAACGGCGTAGCTCTTCAGGGCGGTACGACCCACTACTTCGGACAGGGCTTTGCAAAGGCATTTGACATCACCTTCACGGGCAGAGACAACAAGATATATTATCCTCACCAGACCTCTTGGGGCGTTTCGACCCGTATGATCGGTGCGATCATCATGGCTCACGGTGACGATAACGGACTTATCCTTCCTCCTCGCATCGCGCCTATTCAGGTAGTCATCATTCCTGTTGCACAGCATAAGGAGGGTGTGCTTGAAAAGGCAAACGAGCTCAAGGCTCGCCTTGCGGCAAAGGGAATCAGAGTCAAGCTCGACGATTCCGATCAGTCCACCGGATGGAAGTACAGCCAGTATGAGATGAAGGGTGTACCGGTACGTCTTGAGGTAGGTCCCAGAGATATTGAGAGCGGCAACTGCGTTCTTGTTTCACGCGTTTCTCGCGAGAAGAATTTTGTTTCCATGGACAACCTTGAAGCAGAGGTTGAAAAGATGCTTCAGTTCGTTCACGACGAGCTTGTCAACCGCGCAAGAGTAAACCTTTCCGAAAAGACTCACGAGGCAACCACCTACGAGGAGTTCCTTGACATTGCTGAGAACAAGCCCGGATTTATCAAGGCTATGTGGTGCGGCGACGTTGAGTGTGAGGACAAGCTTAAGGATGTTACGGGCGGCGTTAAGTCGCGTTGCATTCCTTTTGCGGAGGATCATCTTTCGGACAAGTGCGTTTGCTGTGGAAGGGATGCAAAGCATATGGTCGTTTGGGGACGTCAATACTGATAGACCTGTAAAAATCGCGGGAGGCTGTGTTGCTCCTTGATGGCGGCTACGCGACATCGTGACACTTTTCGTGTCTGAAACAACTTGATGTCGCAGCGGCTTTGCATTGCAAAGCCGTCCAAGTTTGCTTTCTCCGGTGCGCCTTGCCTCCCACAATTTTTCTTGGCAGAGACTTTTTAAATTTTGATTTGTCGGGGACGCGCGTGGGGAACTTTTCCAGGGAAAATACACGAACCTGCGTTGCAGGATTCGTTGCGGGCTTGCTGCGCAAGCTATCCGCCCAAGTCCCCCCACACCCCCAAAACCCCAACCTATATAAGGTCATGGTTAAAACGGTTTACTAAACTACACCG
>JAZUBI010000183.1:0-5356 GCA_045638385.1 Eubacteriales bacterium | reverse complement strand
GATTTCAACCGTCTTTGACCCGAAAGAAAGTCTTACGGTGTAAGGCATTGCTGCTCGCGCGTGTTTAACGATAGACACGGTAGCGTATTCTACTCATCCACCACTGCGTGGTCCCCCTTCCCTCACAAGGGAAGGCTAACGCAAAGCGAACCCAAACAAAAATTTGAAGCCGTAAACCCACCCATAAATTACAATTTATCAGTCTTCCGTCTTTTCTTCCGCAGTATAGGGCTTTGTAAATCCGCACTTCTCGTCATGGCAGACGAGGAGGTTTTTACCCTTCTTCTGATAGAGGTTTTTACCGCAATCAGGGCACTTCTCTGCCACGGGCATATCCCAAGACGAGAAATTGCAGCGAGGATAGCTTTCGCATCCGTAGAACGCTGTGCGGTTTCTGCTGTATTTAACGATTATCTTCGATCCGCACTCGGGGCAAGGAACGTCTATATTCTTTGTCTTCTGCTTTGTAAATCTGCAGGTCGGGTAATTTGCGCAAGCGTAGAAGCTTCCGAACTTACCGTTACGAAGAACCATATCGCCGCCGCACCTTTCGCACTTGAAATCTGCGATTAC
This sequence comes from Eubacteriales bacterium, assembly GCA_045638385.1. Lineage (GTDB taxonomy): Bacteria > Bacillota > Clostridia > Oscillospirales > CAG-272 > SVTX01. The sequence goes on along the minus strand of JAZUBI010000183.1, from coordinate 4,783 downwards.
GGGCTGCTTCTTCTCCTCGGTCTCCTCGATCTCAACCTTTTCCTCGACCTCCTCGACCTCGGGCTTGTTCTCTGTCAAGGGCTTGGTATTTCTGCATCTGGGGTAGTTGGGGCAAGCGGCAAACTTACCGAAGCGACCGTTCTTGACTATCATGCGGCTTCCGCACTTGTCACAGATAATATCCGTCTCCTCAACGGGGACCTCGATCTCGATATTGCCAAGCTTTTCCTCTGCAACCTCAAGCTCCTTTGAGAAATCGCTCCAGAAATCCTTGAGCACGTTTCCAAGGCTCTTGTCGCTCTTTTCGATAGCGTCAAGGTCGTCCTCCATCTCTGCGGTAAACTTGTAGTTTACAACGTCTGCAAAATGCTCACACATAAGCTTTGTCGTAAGCTCGCCAAGAGGTGTTGGAACGAAATATTTGCCCTCGCGCTTAACGTAGTTTCTCGAAATAATGGTAGAGACGATGGTAGCAAAGGTACTCGGACGTCCGATTCCCTTCTCTTCAAGGAACTTAATAAGCGATCGGTCGTTATATCTTGCCGGGGGCTCCGTGAAATGCTTTGTGGGATCGATGTGATCGCAATCAAGCTTTTCGCCCTCCCGAAGCTCGGGGATCTTGGCGTTCTTCTCGCCCGTGAGGTCGTCGCTCTGATTCTCATCAGCGATCTCCTCGTAAACAGCCATATATCCGGGGAAGGTCACGGTGTAGCCGCCGGTGCGGAAGATGTATCCCGCGCACTCGGTGTCAACAGAGAGAGTCGCAAGAGTAGCAGACTCCATCTGGCTTGCCACGAATCTGTCCCAGATAAGCTTGTAGAGCTTGTACTGATCGTTTGAAAGATAGGACTTTATCTTCTTGGGCTCAAGATCAACGCGAGAGGGACGGATAGCCTCGTGCGCGTCCTGAATACCCGATTTTGACTTATAAGCTCTCGGCTCTGCGGTATTGTACTTGTCGCCAAACTTCTCGGCGATATAAGCTCTTGCCGCCTCCTGAGCCTCTGCGGAAATACGGAGAGAGTCTGTACGCATGTAGGTTATAAGACCCTGCACGCCGCCGTTCTCGCTACCTACGTTGATTCCCTCGTAAAGCTCCTGCGCAACCTTCATTATCTTCTGGGACTGGAATCCGAGCTTGCCGTAACCGTCCTGCTGAAGAGTTGAGGTCGTAAAGGGAGGAGCGGGAAGCTTGTGGCGAGTAGATCTCTTCACAGAAACCACGCTAAAGGGCTTACCCGAAACAGCGGTAAGTATCTTGTTTGCCTCTGCCTCGCTTGAGATCTCCATTTTGCCGTTAGCATCACCGAAGAAGCGAACGGTAAAAGGCTTGCCGTCATCGGAGAGGAGCGTTGCCTCGATGTTCCAGTACTCAACGGGAACGAAGCTTCTGATCTCCTCCTCGCGCTCGCAGATTATTCTTGCCGCAACCGACTGAGTTCTGCCCGCGCTGAGTCCGTTCTTAACGTTCTTCCAAAGGAGCGGAGAGATCTTGTATCCCACGATTCGGTCAAGTATTCTTCTGGCCTGCTGAGCATCAACGAGATTCATATCGATGTTGCGCGGATTCTTGATCGCCGCCTTAACAACGCCCTTTGTTACCTCATTGAAGGTAACTCTCATCGTCTTTTCAACCGGAATACCGAGAATAGACGCAAGATGCCATGCAATAGCCTCACCCTCGCGGTCAGGGTCGGTCGCGAGGTATATCTTATTTGCGTTCTTCGCTTCCTTTCTTATCTCCTTGATAAGATCGCCTTTTCCGCGAATGTTGATGTAATGAGCCTCAAATCCGTTCTCAATATCAACTCCGAGCGTGGATTTGGGAAGGTCGCGCACGTGTCCTACCGATGCGATGACCTTGTAGTTTGAGCCAAGATAACCCTTGACCGTATTCGCCTTTGAAGGCGACTCCATGATTACTAAATTTGCCATTTAACGTGTATATATCCTTTCAATTACTTTCTTATGTAAAGCGCTCCGGGGAGCGAGGAGACGAGTCCCTTTATCTCAAGAATAGTCAAAGCGCCTATTACGTCGCCGAAATTAAATCCTGCGTTTATGAGATAGTCTATTGAGATCGCCTTATCAAGCGGCATTTCTTCAAATATTTTTCTGTGCTTTTCGGTAAGTGACACGAACGCCGCCAAGGACTCGTCACCGCCGCCGCGGTCGGTTTTCTCGACCGTATTTTTGACCGAAGCCTTATTTTCAACCCCGTCCGCCTCGGATTTCTTTACCTTTGGCACCTCTGAGGTATCAGGCTTTTTCTCGGTCCTTTCTTTTTTTGCTTTTTCTTTGGTAATCGCCATGCCTTGCGCGGACTTCCTTGCCCCCGTATTTACGCCAAGCGATTCGAGTACACCCTCTTTAAAATCCGAAAGCCTCTCGGATTCCTTGAGTCTGTCCATGCTGAGAACGTTGCGGAAAATGTAGAAATAGTGGTTAATTATATCTTTTCCCGAGAGCACCGTGTGCGCGCCGTCTCTTATGAGGAGATTTGAGCCCGAGGAATTTTCCGAACCGATGTTACTCGGAACGGCAAAAACGTCTCTGCCCTGCAATATCGCGTTTTTCGCGGTTATCATCGATCCGCTGTCAACCGATGCGTCAATGACGAGCGTACCCTGTGCAAGACCGCTGATAATTCTGTTTCTCACCGGAAAATGGAAGCCTCTCGGCTCAGTGCTCGGGGGATATTCGGTTATCACGGCTCCGTGCTTGATTATCGCATTGCGAAGCTTAGTGTGCGCCTTAGGATAGATCACGTCGATACCGCATCCGAGCACCGCAACAGTCTCACCGCTCGCCTCGATAGAGGCGCAGTGAGCAACAGAGTCGATGCCAAGAGCCATACCGCTTACGATGATCGCGCCGCTTGATGCCACTTCATAGGCTATTTTATACGCCGTACGCATTCCGTATTCACTCATATTGCGCGTTCCGACCACCGAAACGCAGAGCTTTTTGTTGAGATCGGGAAGCTTACCGAGACAGTAAAGCACCGCGGGAGGATCCTTAAGCGAGCGGAGGCTTGCGGGATATTCGTCGTCAGAATAAGCGATTATATCCGCGCCGAGCTGACTGCACAAGGAAACGGTCTTGTTTGCCACATCAAGAGATTTATCGCTCATACGCTCGGAAAGTCTTTCACTCACGCCAAGCTCGATATATCTTTCGTAGCTTGCAAGATAAAGCTCGTCTATCGACTCGAATTTGTGATATACCTCACTCATCTCCGAGCTTGCAACGCCGCATTTTTCGGCAAACCATACCCATTTCTCCTTGATTTTCATATCCTTCTCCGCAAACATTATTTTTGTGATCCGAAAAATTCCCACATAAGCACCGATGCCGCGACAGCCGCATTAAGCGACTCGATTCCCGCCGCCATCGGTATATACACCTTGGCGTCGCATGCCGCTATTGCCTTGTCGCTGAGTCCGTGCCCCTCGTTGCCGATGACAACGCAATCTCCGCGCACAAACTCGGTCTCTCCAAGCCTTGTAGCGCCTGCGTCAAGCGCGGCAGCAAATACACGTCTGCCCTGCTCTCTGAGTCTCATTATAGCATCCGGCACGGAATCCACACGGTCGATCTTCATCGAAAAGACCGATCCCATAGACGCTCTGAGCGTTTTTGAGTTGTAAATATCCGCGCAATCTCTGCCAAGTATAACTCTGTCAACCGAAAACGCCGCGGCTGTTCTCATTATCGCTCCGACGTTGCCGGGGTCACGCACCGATTCAAGCACCAGCACCTTTTCTCCCTCCTCAACGTTTATCTCGGAGCAAGAGATGTCTCTGTGCCTTTCTATGTCGTACCTCGCAACGCAAATGATACCCTCAGGCGAGAGCTCCTCGGATATCTTCTCAAAGATCCCATCGGATACGACCGCGATCTTGCATCCGAGCGTGTCAATATCGACCGAATAAAGCTCGATCGCCTTGCTCTTTACAAAATCGTACGCACCCTCGCTGATAAGCAAAAAATCGGTCATAACTCCCTTGACGATAGCCTCACAGGTCAGCTTAACGCCGTCAAAGCGGTAAAGAGAGGACTTCTGCCTCTGCTTTCTGTCCGAAAGCGCGCGCGCAAGACTAACGTATTTATTCTGCGATGACGTTATAATTTCGCCGCAATATGCCATGATCCCTCTCCTTTCCACAGGCTTTTGAGCCATCTTTTTTGTAAGCTCAAATGTGTAAAAATTCACTTTTTCTCAATCTTTTATTGACCGTAAGGTCAAAAAAATTTAATTTTCCGTTTTCATATTGCCAAGAATGTCCGATATATAATAAGATGTAAATAAATTACTTTTTTGGCAATATTTGATAGATAAAAGCCTCATTTTTGCCCAAAATCCACCCCATCGGAGCGCAAAAAGGCAAAATCAACTTTCCCCTATCTATGACAAAAACCCGGTTAATATACCGGGTTTTTATTCAATAAGAATTAGAGAGCTGCCTTTGCCTGCTCTGCAAGTGCTGCGAAAGCAGCCTTGTCATTTACTGCAAGCTCTGCGAGCATCTTTCTGTTAAGCGTTACGCCTGCCTTCTTAAGACCGTTCATGAAGGTGGAGTAGTTCATGCCGCAAACCTTAGCCTGCGCGGAGATTCTGGTGATCCAGAGTCTTCTCATGTCTCTCTTCTTGAGCTTACGTCCTGCAAATGCGTAGTTACCGCTCTTCATTACCTGCTGCTTAGCCATCTTGAAGTGCTTGGATTTTGCACCCCAGTAACCCTTAGCAGCCTTAAGCATCTTATTTCTTCTCTTGCGCGTC
>JAZUBI010000182.1:0-9151 GCA_045638385.1 Eubacteriales bacterium | reverse complement strand
CAGGCGCGCATCATGACCACCCGCAAGCCTCCGATCCGCATCATCTCCCCCGGCCGCGTTTACCGTAGCGACGCTATGGACGCAACCCACTCCCCTCTCTTCCACCAGATGGAGGGTCTCGTGGTTGACAAGGGCATCACGATGGGCGACCTCAAGGGCATGCTTGAGACCTTTGCAAGAGAAGAATTCGGAGAGGACACAAGAGTCCGCTTCCGTCCCCACCACTTCCCCTTCACCGAGCCCTCTGCAGAGGTTGATATCTCCTGCTTTATGTGCGGCGGTAAGGGCTGCCGTCTTTGCAAGGGCGAGGGCTGGATCGAGATCCTCGGCGCAGGAATGGTACACCCCAACGTGCTTCGCAACTGCGGCATAGATCCCGAGGTATACAGCGGCTTTGCGTTCGGTATGGGCGTTGAGCGTATCGCAATGCTCAAATATCACATCGATGACATCCGTCATTTCTACGAGAATGACGTTCGCTTCATAGAGCAGTTTTAAGAAAAGGAGGTACTGAGTAATGAATCTTTCACTTAAATGGCTTCACGATTTCACAAATACAGACGGTATCTCCACAAAGGAATACTGCGACAGAATGACCGATACGGGAAGCAAGGTAGAGGGCTACGAGGTTCTCGGCGAGGATATACAGAACGTAAAGGTCGCAAAGGTAGTTAAAATGGAGCGCCACCCCGACTCCGACCACCTCTGGATATGCCAGGTCGACATCGGCAGCGAGGTTACGCAGATAGTTACCGGCGCGCAGAACGTGCATGAGGGTGACATCGTTCCCGCGGCTATCCCCGTAGCTCACCTCCCCGGTGACGTAACCATAAAGGCAGGCAAGCTCCGCGGAGTTGAGTCCTTCGGTATGCTCTGCTCTATCGCTGAGTTGAACCTCACTCTCCACGATATGCCCGACGCGATCGAGGACGGAATATTCATCCTCGGCAAGGACTACGAGGACAAGATCGGAATGGACATCAAGGAAGCTCTTATGCTCGACGATACAGTAGTTGAGTTTGAGATCACCTCCAACCGCCCCGACTGCCTCTCCGTGATCGGTCTTGCGCGTGAGACAGCTATCAGCTTTGATAAGCCCCTCAACATTCCCGCACCCGTTGTCAAGGATCTCAACGACGGCGATAAGATAGACAACTATCTCTCTGTCAAGATCAGCGACCCCGATCTCTGCTTCAGATATGCCGCAAAGGTAGTAAAGAACGTAAAGATCGCTCCCTCTCCCCTTTGGCTTCGTATGAGACTCCGCGCCGCAGGCGTGCGTCCCATCAACAATATCGTTGACATTACAAACTACGTAATGCTCGAGTACGGTCAGCCCATGCACGCGTTTGACTACACTTGCCTTGATGGCTCGGCTATAAACGTTCGCCGCGCTACCGACGGTGAGCTCTTCAAGTCTCTTGACGATAAGGATCACGTTCTCGACAGCACAATGCTCGCTATCTGCGACGAAAAGAAGCCCTGCGCTCTCGCGGGTGTAATGGGCGGCGCTAACAGCGAGATCAAGGACTCCACAACAACCGTTGTATTCGAGTCGGCTTGCTTCTCAGGTCCCTCCGTCCGCGTTACCGCGAAGAAGAACGGTATGAGAACAGAGTCGAGCGCTCGCTTCGAAAAGGGTCTTGACCCCGAAAATTGCCTACCCGGACTTCTCCGCGCCTGCGAAATGGTGCAGATGCTCGGCGCAGGCGACGTTGTTGACGGACTCATCGACGTTTATCCCACAAAGCCCGAGGCTGTAAGGCTTCCCCTTGACGTTGAGAAGATCAATAAGTTCCTCGGCGTTGAGCTTGATTACGACTACATGAAGAACGTGCTCGAGCGCCTCGAATGTAAGGTCGAGGGCAACGAGATCACAGTTCCCTCCTTCCGTAACGACCTTACCTGTATGCAGGATATAGCCGAGGAGATCATCCGTATCTACGGCTACAACAAGATCAGATCCACCTGCATCTACGCAGAAACCACTCAGGGCGGCAGAACACCCAAGCAGAAGTTTGAGGTCGATTGCGAGCATCTTCTCTACGGTGAGGGCTTCGATCAGATACAGACATTCTCCTTCATCTCCCCCAAATACTACGATAAGATCAGAATGCCCGAGGACAGCGTGCTCCGCAAGAGCGTTGTCATCTCCAACCCCCTTGGCGAGGACACAAGCGTAATGAGAACCACCGCTCTCCCCTCTATGATGGAGGTAGTGGCAAGAAACATCAACTTCTCAAACGAGGACGTGCGCCTCTTCGAGATGGCGACCGTATATATTCCCAACGAGGGCGAAAATGTTCTTCCGAGTGAGAATAAGGTCATCACTCTCGCGGCATACGGCAAGGACGAGGATTTCTACACTCTCAAGGGCGTTATCGAGAATATTCTTGAATCCGCAGGCATCGAAAAGGCTAAATTCGTCTCTTGTTCGGACGATAAGGCTTACCACAGCGGCAGATGCGCAAAGATAGTTGCAGAAAACGGCGCAGAGCTCGGTATTTTCGGTCAGATCCATCCTCTTACCGCAAAGAACTACGGTGTTGATACTCCTATTTACGCCGCAGAGCTCTCATTCGACGCAATCTTTGATGCGGCAGATATGACGATAGACTACAAGCCTCTTCCCAAGTTCCCCTCCGTTTGTCGTGACTTCTCCTTCATTTGCGACGAATCCCTTGAGGTCGGAGCGATCGAGGAGGTAATGGAAAAGGCGGCAGGAAAGCTTTGCGAGGGTGTTAAGCTCTTCGACGTATTCCGCGGCGAGAAGATAGGCGAGGGCAAGAAGAGCGTCGCATTCCGCGTAACTCTCCGCGCACAGGATCGCACCTTGACCGTCGAGGAGGCAGATAAGGTATCCTCTAAGATCATCAAGGACCTTGCATATAAGCTCGGTCTCAACATAAGAGGTTGATCGTTATGAGTGAAGTAGTAAGCGAAAGAACGAAAAAGCTCAACGAGTATGCGCGCAGGATAAAGGCGGGCGAAACGCTGACTCCCGAGGAGATCGCCGACAGAGACAGACTCCGCGCCGAGTATATCGAACAATTCCGCAAAAACTTCCGCGCACAGCTTGACAACACCGTCATTCAGTATCCCGACGGAACGAAAAAGAACCTCAAACAGAAGTGATATTTCACGCAAGGAAAGGGTATCAAATGCCCTTTCCTTTTTGTTTTCAAGTCAAAGCGCTCAGGGCTTTGTTGCCCGATATTTGCTGCAGTCAAAAATCTCTCAACAAAATCCTTCGCTCTCCTCCTTTCGCGCTTGCGCGTCCGCGCCCCGCGCGCCTCTCTACTGCGCTTTGCGCAGGAGAGAGAGATATTTTTATTTTTATTTTCTTTTATTTTCTTTTATATAGCTTCAAGCCCCCTTAACGAGATGTTTTCAGCATGCCCGAAGCAAAGCATATACCCTTCCTATCTGCATTGCTTATAGCCTTCCCTGAACCTATGTCTCTTGCTTTTAGTGCTTTTATCCGTAAAGCGGCGTCGCATGTGTCTTGCTTGTTTTCCCTTTTGCGTTAAGGGATTTGTTGCGCTTCATTCAAGGCTCACAGCTCTCGGAGCTGCACATCGAAATCCCCATTTTCAATGCGCCTTTGTCCATCAAGATCAATTGATTTTCGTCCGCGTTTTTGAACTGTCTTGAAATTCATTTCTCCCCGTTTTTTGACGAAAATCTTATTATTTTTCGCTCAATTTCTCTTCAAGATCTCTTCGCCGCGGCTTCAATTTTGCTCCGTCTCAGGTTCTGCTCAAGCAAAATCACACGCCGCGCGCGATAATCTTGCACCTCAATTATAGCACATTTGTTCCATTTTGTCGACCCCACAATAAGAAATTTTTTGAGCACTCCCAATGTCCTTGACTTTTGGGAAAAAGTGTTATATAATTATGATGTATTATTTTGTGCATTGCGGAGGATAGGATGGAAACCAAAAGATTTTCTAAAAACGACAACGGCTTTGTTTGCGCCCATTGCGGCCGCGAGGTTGAGCCGCTTGGGTACACCTCTCGCAATCACTGCCCCTTTTGCCTCTGGTCGCTCCACGTTGACATAAACCCCGGAGACCGCGCCTGCGAATGTCGCGCTCCGATGGAGCCCGTCAAGGTGGTCACCGACCCCAAGAAGGGCTATATAATAATCCACAAATGCACCGGATGCGGTGAGATACACAGAAACAAGGCGGCGCACGAGGCTAAAAGCCAGCCCGACAGCCTCAAGCTTCTGATTTCCCTTACCTCATCGGAATTTAAATTCTGAAACGGAGATATAAATGCAAAGGCTTTTAAATACAAGCGGTAAAATCATCGGCGTGGATTTTGGCGACAAAAGAACCGGACTCGCCGTGTCGGACAAAACTCGTTTTCTCGCTTCGGGCATCGGACAGATAAGCGTTGGCGGCATGCAGAAAACCGCGGAGCGCATAGTCGAGATAATCAAGGATGAAAACGTCACCGGCGGCGTGGTCGTAGGGCTCCCCGTCAATATGAACGGAACGCTCGGCCCTCGCTCGGAGCACGCGCAAAAATTCGCCTCGATACTCGAATCAAAGCTCAGCGAGGCATCTCTTGAGCTCCCCGTTGTCATGCTTGACGAGAGAATGACAACAATGGCGGCATCGCGCTACCTCAATGAAACCGACACCAGAGGACAAAAAAGAAAGAATGTCATAGACACTCTCTCGGCTCAGATAATTCTTCAAAACGCGCTCGATAAACTCAAAAATATGAAATAAGGGGGAAAACATGGCCGGATCAAGATACAAAAGGCGAATGGCGGGCTTTATATTCAAGGCTCTCGGCTCGCTTATAATCGCCGCAATAGCCGCCATTCTCATCTGGAGAATGATAGACAGCAACAACGACCCGCGTGAGGTTGACACAATAATACCTAACTCCCTTCTCGTAGACGCCTATAACGAAAAGGGCAAGGATCTGAACATATACTACCAGGAGCAATCCAAGCATACGCGCGGAGAGAACAATTACGGCTATTTTACGATCACACAGTCGATAATAATCGACGATATCGATCAGATACAGTTCGTTTTCAGATACAATAACAGCACGCTTGAATACACTAAAAACGATTACGGACTCTCATCCGTTCCCTCTCGCGACGAGGAGGTCTACGACGTCACGATCACGGTAATGTACGACCTCACACCCGAAAACAAGAACGATAACGACGGCACGAACAAGGAGACCGTAAGCTATGTCCGCTTCAAGCCCTCCGAGTTCAAATCAGCGAAGAAAACGCTCTACAATTACAGGAGATTCGTCTTTGACGGCATTGATATTGACGAAACCGTTATCGCGGTATATGCCGATTTCTACTACGTCGGAGACATCAACTACGATGAAAAGCCTTACGGATCTCTTTTGATATACCACTACGAGGAAGCAAACATCGACTATAAGCTGACCCGCAAGGACATCAAGGCTCTGGAAGGCTGGAAAAAGGATTAAAGGTGCATATATGGACTTTTTAATAGGTTTTTTAACACAGATAATTTCAAGCGCGGGAATAATTTTCCTTTTCGGATTTATAATCGCACTTTTGCGCCGCGCATTTTGCGCGCTCGCTCCCAGAAACGGACATAAGATATTGCTCGCAACCGGCATCGTCGGCACACCGATACACGAGCTAAGCCACGCGCTGATGTGCCTTATCTTCGGTCACAAAATAGATGAGATTCAGCTCTATCAGCCAAATTCCGATGACGGAACGCTCGGCTACGTCAGCCATAGCTACAACAGAAGAAATATCTATCACCAGATAGGAAATTTCTTTATCGGAGTTGCTCCCGTCCTCCTTGGCGGCGGCGTGATAGTGCTCCTTCTCCTTCTTCTCCTGCCCGATGCTTGCGGAGACATTATGGACGAGCTTCGCGACGTCTGCACGTCGGGTGACGTAGGCTTCAGGCTTGGCGATTTCTTCAGCTTTTTGGGCGAGACGATAGGCGAGATATTCTCCTCCGACTCGCTCACCTCATGGCAGGGCTGGGTATTTATAATACTCGCAATTATGATCGCAAGCCACACCGAGCTTAGCGGAGCGGATATAAAAGGCGGTCTTAAGGGCTATCTCTTCCTTGCCATCGTTATCCTCTTTTTTGACGTCGTGCTCGCGCTCCTTTTCCCCGACCTCTTCCCCACGTTCGTCGGCCTTTTCGCATCGTTTGCATTTTTGCTCTCGGCATTCCTCTCGATCTCGGTGATCTTCTTGGTTTTAATGGTGCTTGTAGCATTGGCCTGCAAGCTGATATTTTCAAGATAAGCAAAAAAATAAAAGATCCGCATCCTTTTATGGGTGCGGATCTTTTTCTATCTAAAGCTTCAGGCAAGATCGGTATAAAGCTTATCAAGCTTATAAAAATCTCTCGCCTCTCTGTCAAATACGTGGACGATAACGCTCGCATAGTCAAGCACTCTCCAGCCGTTGCCCTGCTTGCCCTCGTGTCTTAGGGGATCAATACCGCGCTCAGCGATCTTGAACTCAACCTCGTCAGCAAGCGCGCGAACGTGTGTATTGGTGTTACCGGTAGCAAGCACGAAATAATCGGCGATTATAGTCTTGTCTCCGACTGCGATTATCTTGACGTCGCTTCCCTTTTTATTGTCAAGTATCTCGGCAATGGCCTCTGCAAGCTTGCAGGGCTCACAGCCCACAAGAGATACAACTTCCTCATTCTTAATCTCTTCCATTTTTGTTTCCTCTCATTATTTTTCCTGTGTTTTTCCGTATTTCTTCAAGAGTGCGTCACGCGCCTCAATAGTTTCGCGGCTTATATGCCTTGAGTTTTCCGCAAGGTCCGCTATCGTCAGCTCAAGCGATCTGAGCACAACCTTGTCAAGATGCTCCTCCTTCTCCGCCGCTCCCATGCTTTTGAGATCGGCGCTCCAGAACATCTCGCGCAACGCCTTGCAGTCGCTGTATGTTCTTGTAAAATCAATGTAATCGGAGAGATAGACTATCTTCTCGCACAGAGTCATATCAACTCTGCCCGTGGTATGACAGCGCACCGCGCCTATTACCTCGTCGCTTGCAAATTCGGGATAACGAAGAGGTATCTCAAGCGCCGCAGTTATCGCGTGCTGGGTAGGCGGCGAGCTTTTCAGATCCTCGCTCATCTCTACTCCGTGCTTTTCAAATATCTCCTTTTGAGCCTTGGGAGAAAGCTCCTTTGTGATATCGTGAAGGAGAGCCGCGGCTCGGATCACGTTCAGCTTTTCGGGACAGTATATCTCACCGATGCGCGCCGCCATCTCCTCAACTCCGAGGGTGTGCGCCAAGCGGAACCCCGACATTTTGGTCTTAAGTCCCTCGCGCAATGCACTAAGCATCCCGTCAGTAATAACAATTTCCGTTGTATGACTCATCTGTACAATCCTTTTTCACTAATATATTTCAGTACCTTAGGGTCTAAATAGCGAGATGCGTCCTCGCCCGATCTTATCATTTTACGGATCTCGCTTGACGATATTTTTATAACCGGAGCGTCAAGCTTTATTACGTACCTTCCGTATTTTTCAAAATATTCTGTATTTCTTGCAATTATTTGGGCATCAAGAGACTGATCCTCCTCGCGGCGGATATACACGGGATATGAAAGCTTAAAAATATCCTCCGCATCGTGCCACTCGCCAAGAGTCAGCATCATATCTGTGCCGCAGAGCATAAACAGCCTTCTGTCCTCGCCCGACATCTCGCGCAAGGTGTCTATCGAGTAGCTCTCTCCGCCCCGTCTTATCTCAATGTCGGAAACTATCACGCCCTCGATCCCCTCAAAGGCAAGCCTGCACATCTCAAGTCTGTCGGCATCTGATGCGCTTTTGTCCATTTTCTTGTGCGGACTCTCACCGGTGGGAATTACAAATAGCACGTCAAGCCACATGCGGCTCATAAAGGCCTTTGCCGCCTCAACGTGTCCAATATGTATGGGAGCGAACGCTCCGCCGTAAATTCCTACTCTTAACATATTATTTCGGGAGAATTATAGTCTTTTTTTCCTGCGATTCGCGGTAAAGCACGATCTTTTTACCAACGCAGGAGACTCCGTCTGCGCCGAGCGCCTCGCAAAGCGCGTCAAGTACAGCTCTCGGATCTTCTCCGCAGTTGTCAAGCACACTGAGCTTTACAAGCTCTCTTGCCTCAAGCGCATCTGAAACGGTCTTCAAAAGGTTTTCTGAAATTCCGCCCTTGCCGATCTGCATTATAGCGGGACAGGACTGTCCGAGTCCGCGCAAATATGCTCTCTGTTTTGAACTTAACATATTTTATTATTCCTTTATATCGAATGATTTTAATTTTTCCGCAAATAATTTTATCGCGTTTGCCCTGTGGCTTACGCTGTTTTTTTCTTCCGGCGTGACCTCTGCCAGAGTCTTGCCGAACTCCTTGAAATAGAAGAGCGGATCGTAGCCAAAGCCGCCGTTTCCTTGTCTCTCCTTGAGTATCTCGCCCTCTACATAGCCTCTTACGGTAAAAGGCTCAATGCCGTACCGCTCGGGGAAAACACAAGCAATGCAACAGACGAATCTTGCGCTTCTGTCGTCTTCATTCTCAAGATTTTTAAGCAAAAGCGCGTTATTGGCATCGTCATCGCCGTGCTCGCCCGCATATCTTGCGCTGTAAACGCCGGGCGCACCGCCAAGAGCGCTGACCTCAAGACCCGAGTCGTCACCGACACCGATATATCCCGACTCAGCCGCAGTACGCGCCTTGATAAGCGCATTCTCCTCAAAGGTAACGCCATCCTCCTCTATCTCGCCGTATATCCCAACGTCATCAAGAGAAAGTATCTCAATGCCGTCAATGTACTGCGAAAGAAGCGCCTGAAGCTCTGCCTTCTTCTTTTTGTTCCTTGATGCTAATACTATTTTCATTTTAAAAATCCTTTGTAAATTGCAATTTATCGGGGAGACTTCACGGCTTAGGCGCGAAGCGAGTGCAAGTTTCGGTCAAGCCTTTTCAAAGGCTTGCGCCGATCCAACGCGCGGAGCGTTGGTCGCGCCTCGCAAGGCGCGAAATACCCTTATCGTTAGAAAGCGCCACAAAGGGGTGAATTGCGGCTATGCCGCAAGAGGGGAAAAACACAAGTGGGGTTTTCCCCTTATCCTACATAGGCTATCTAAAATCG
>JAZUBI010000181.1:0-18133 GCA_045638385.1 Eubacteriales bacterium | reverse complement strand
TTTCCCCTTATCCTACATAGGCTATCTAAAATCGTTAGACGCTTTTTTCTTTGGCATTAGAGGCGCAAAGAAAAAAGCTTTGCAAAAAAGAAGACGCCAAGTCGGAGGCCAAGCGGTCTTAGGAAGACAAGCAACTATTGCAACTCCTTGGCTCACAGAACGACATGGCTACGATCCGACTTTTTATCCAACATAGGCTATCAAAAATCGTTAGACGCTTTTTTCTTTGGCATTAGAGGCGCAAAGAAAAAAGCTTTGCAAAAAAGAAGACGCCGTAGGAGAGGTTTCGCCGCGTGCGCGCGGCGACCAACGCTACGCGCGTTGGATGAGCGGTCGCTTTTTGAAAAAAGCGACGGAAAAACTTTCAAACTGCTTCGCTCTTGCAGTGACGTCCTCCCCGACAATTCAAAATTTAAAAATATTCTCTCGATTATTGACATTAAGAAAGCCGAGTGATATAATTATTTCAAGGCAATACAGCCAATCAGCACTCAAAGGAGACATTGCTATGTCCAACCAAAATCTTGAAATGTACGAAGACAAGGTACGTCTTGAAAAGCAGGACGAATACCAAAACAAATATTCAAAATACAGTGATCTTATTTATTATGAGTCATCCCGTACTCCGGGACTCAAGCTTGCAATGACGGTCAGAAAGCCCGAAAAGCCTTCAACCATCGTTCTTACAACTCATGGTTGGCACATGAGTATGCCCGAGTGGAAGCCCAACGATGACAAGCCGGAAAGTCAGGTAGTCGTCCTCGTCGACATGCGCGGCAGAGCCTTTTCAACGGGAAGCCCCGACTGTAACGGTCTTGAGCTCTACGACGTCATTGATGCGTGCGAATATGTAAAGAAGCATTACGCGGAATACATCTCCGACCCCGAGGTAGTCTATTTCAAGGGCGGTAGCGGAGGCGGCGGAAACTGCTACGCAATACTCAATAAATTCCCCGACTATTTTGCCGCTGCGGCATCGATGTGCGGCCCATCCGACTATATGGAGTGGTACGATGATGACCCGATAGGCGAATTTCAGGACGAGCTTGAGATATGGGTAGGACCTCGCGGAGAAAAGGGCTCTTATAACGAGGCTTACGCTTCAAGAAGCGGTCTTTACGGTCTTGAAAATCTCTATACCCCCCTCTTTATCGCTCACGGAAATGCGGACAAACGCGTACCCGTAAGCCACATGCACCACTATCTTGAGCGCGCAAAGGAGCTTGGCAAGGATCACCTTATCGGTCACTACGAGCTTGACGGTGTAGGAACTCGCGACCACTGGACGGGTGCGAGCGATGAGCAGATGGAAACCATGGCGCGCGGTGTAAACGGCGTTATAGCCGCAAACACAACACCCATAAGCTTGCCGAGAAAGGGTCGCCTTATCGTGCAGGGCTACGTTGTAACAAAGCACTTCTCTGTCTTCTGTGACAGCATCGACAATATGGGCGAGATAATCTACGACCTTGACACAGACAGCTTCGAATTTAAAGGAAACTGCGGATATACACTCGTAAAATCCGACTCCTGATCTCATATCACCCAAATTTCCTTGTGCCTGAACTAAAAAAGCAAATTTCGGCTTCTACGCACTTGACTTATTTGCATAAAATGTGATATAATCAAATCAGACGGTATATCTTGCATACCATGTGAAATATACATTTAGGAGGATATCTATGGCAAAAACTACGATCGGAATTCTTTACGATTTTGATAAAACACTCTGCACCACCGACATGCAGGAATATAGCTTTATAAAAAACCTCGGAATGACCTCAAACGAGTTCTGGGGCGAGGCGGCAGCGATCACAAGCAAGCACGAGGTTGAAAAAATACTCGCGTATATGTGCGTTATGATCAAGAAATGCAAGGAGAAAGGCATACCGCTTACCGAAAAATATCTCAATAGCTGCGGTGAGAATGTCGTTCTCTTTAAGGGCGTTTCGACGTGGTTTGAGCGCATCAACGAGTACGGCGAATCCCTCGGAGTAAACATAGAGCACTATATCATATCATCCGGCACCTACGAGATCATTCAGGGTACGCCCATCGCAAAGTATTTCAAGCGAATCTACGCCTGCAAATATATGTACGACGAAAACGGCGAGGCTGTATGGCCCGCGCTTGCGATAAACTATACGCTCAAAACTCAGTATATATACAGAATCTCAAAGGGCATCCTCGACGTTACCGACGACTATAACCTCAACCGCCTTCAGGACGAGAGTCTTCGCCGCATAGCATACCGCAATATGATCTATATAGGCGACGGAATGACCGACATCCCCTGCATGAAGATGCTCAAATCAAAGGGCGGCAAATCGATCGCACTCTATCAGTCGGGAAGGAGCGAAACAGTCAAGCCTCTTGTCGATGACGACAGAATCAACTACGTCTGCGTAGCGGATTACTCTCCCAATTCCTCGCTTGAAAAGATCGTCAAGCTTATGATTGAGAACATGGCGATACTTGAAAAGCTCAAAACCAAGGAGGAGCAGCAGCTCTCGCAGTACCGCCGTTCCAACGATCCCGACCGCGAGTAATGCGTAAAAACCCTTATAATATAAGCGACTCTACTGATTGTAGAGTCGCTTTTCTTTATAGTAGAATTGATCCTTGCCATATGTAGAGTCGATTCCCCCATCGGTTTCTTGATTTTTCAAGGAAAACGCAGTAATATTACCGTATAAGCACCCCGATAAAAAAATCCTGCTATTATGTGCCGGCGCTCAATCAGAAAAGTATGGAGCCGTGCAAAAACATAAAAAAATTAAAAAACTACTTGACAAGATCTATACTTCGTGATATGATGTATTACATAATACGAGGTATACCGCAAACAGGAGGCAAATATGAAAAACCAAAAAATCATACCCATCTTTTTCTCGACCGACGATCGCTACGCGCCCTATCTCGCGGTCGCACTTGAATCATTGAGGGCAAATTCAAGCGAGAAATTTACCTATGATATAAATATCCTTATCGAAAAGCTCTCGCCAAAGCACAGATCGGCAATTCAAAGCATGCAAACCGAAAACATCCGCATATCCTTCCAAAACGTGAGCGAAAGGCTCAGCTATCTCTGCTCTCGCCTTCACCTTCGCGATTACTACACAAAGGCAACCTATTACCGCTTTTTCATTCCTGAAATGTTCCCCCAATACGACAAGGGACTTTATCTTGACTGCGATATAGCGATCACAAGGGACGTAGCGGAAATGTTCAATACCCCAATCGGAAACAATCTCGTAGGAGCTGTCACCGAGGAGGTAATGACCGACATCGACGTTTTCGGCAGATATTCCGAGATCGTGCTGGGCATAAAGAGAAAAAAATACTTCAACGCAGGAATACTCATAATGAATCTGTCCGAGATGCGCAAAATGCACATCGAAGAGGTCTTCGCTTCCCTGCTCTCGATCAAAACCTATTCGGTCGCGCAGGATCAGGATTATCTCAACGTCATATGCTACGGAAGGATAAAATACCTCAACCCCTTGTGGAATAAGACCCCGATGCCATATTCCGATCCAAATCTGACCCCCTATATCGCTCACTACAAGATCAATTTCAAGCCTTGGAAATACGACGGCATCGTTTACGGCGACCTCTTTTGGCAAAACGCTAAAAGCACCCCCTACTACGCAGAGCTTTTAAAGGCGAAAAGCAGCTATACCGAAAGAGAAAAGGCAATAGATGCGGATCAGTACGCCTCTCTTGAAAAGCTCGCGCAAAAGGAAACCGATGACGAGCTGCAAAAAGCATTGCTTTACAGTGAAATATCAATATCGGGCATCAATTCAATAGCCGATGACTATATTCACTGTGAAACGATCCCCTTGGCGGCGGAGGCAGACTGATGGAAATATCCGATAACAGAAAAAAGGTGCTTTCGCGCATCGAGGAGCTTGAGCGCGCAGGCATATTTGACAAGGACGTCGAGGACGATCCCGAAACAAAGCCTCTTGACCCCGATAAGGTCGATTACACGCAAAAAAAGCTGTCAACGCGCATAGGCTCGTGGATAGCCAACAGAGTCGGAAGGCATCATTTTGAAAAGATGATAAAGCGCGGAGACGTAGTGCTCAAAGAGATCCGCGGCGCGGAAAATCTTGCCGCGATCAAGGATGTTGGCGCAATGATCACCTGCAACCATTTCAACCCATTTGACAATTACGCTGTTTACAAATCGCTCATCCCCGCCCTTGACGGAAAAATGCTATATAAGATCATCCGCGAGGGCAATTACACCTCATTCGGCGGATTTTACGGCTATCTTTTCCGTCATTGCAACACCCTTCCCCTTTCGTCAACGCTAAAGGGCATCAAGGCTCTCAATAACGCAATGACAGAGCTTTTTGCAAGAGGAGAAAAAATACTGATATACCCCGAGCAAGCTATGTGGTACAATTACAGAAAGCCAAGACCGCTCAAAGCGGGCGCATTCCGCCTCGCGGTGAAAAACAACGCCCCTGTTCTACCGATCTTTATCACTCTCGAGGATACCGACAAAACAGACTCGGACGGCATGCCGATACAAGCCTATACCGTTCACATTCTTCCCGTTATATATCCCGACCCCTCGCTCTCAATACGCAATGACAGCGAGCGGATCTGCCGCGAGAATTACCGCCTATGGGTAGAAGCCTATGAAAGCTTTTACCAAACAAAGCTTGAATATACAACAGATGGCGAGGTGGATGGATGTTCTATATAATCACTATAACCGCAAGCGCATTGATAATTGCGATAGCTAACACGCTCTTCGCCTTTTCCCCGACCCTTTTGCTCCAAAACATAGCGATAACCGCTCTCGGAGTTGTTGCGATAATCGCAGAGGATGCCCTCTCCGCGCTCCTTATCCGCAGACTCACGCCAAAGTCTCTTTACAAACCAAACAGGAGATTTTTCAACGTCTCCCCCCGCGAGCGCAATTTTTACGCAAGGTTAAGGATCAAAAAATGGAAGGACTACGTCCCGGAGCTTGGCGTATTCACGGGATTTTCAAAGAGCGAGATCAAGGACAGCAACGATCCCGAATACCTTGACAGATTCATCATAGAATCAAATTACGGTGTTGTTATCCACATAGCAAACGCGCTTCTCGGATTCGTAATAGCCTTCATTCCGCTCTGCTCTGCCCCATCGATATGGATACCCATCTACGCCGTCAATTTCATACTCTGTATCCTCCCCGTTTTTGTCCTGCGCTACACCTCGCACACACTCTTAAAGCTTTATAACAGAAGCAAAAAGAAATAAAAAAAGCCGTCATAGACGGCTTTTTTTATTGTTTATTTAGTCTTCCTTTTTCTTGCGGACAGACACCAAAGCAAGGATCGATACTACCGTAATGCTTATAGCTCCTCCCGCAATGCTTGACTTACAGCCTGATGAGTCGGTAGCCGTAGCAGTCTGTGTCTCTGTGACAGCACTTGACTCTGCTTGAGTGGTGCTTGTAGACTCTGTCTCGTTGCCACCCGCAGTATCTGTCTCGATATCGCTACCGATTTCTGTCTCAACGCTTCCGCCGTTCTCGGTGTCGGTATTTACACCGGTCTCGGTCTCAACGCTTCCGCCGTTCTCTGTCTCGGTATTTACACCGGTCTCGGTCTCGACGCTTCCGCCGTTCTCTGTCTCGGTATTTGTGCCGGGCACAGTCTCGGTTTCCGTATTGTTTCCGCCGGTCTCGGTCTCTGTCTCATTTCCTGCCTCAAGCTTAACGACCTGAACGTATGTGCTTCCGTTAGTCGCCATCTCTATCGTGCCGTTATAGTTCTTGAAATATCCGTATACAGTGACCGTATCGCCAACCTTTATTCCGGATATGCCGTTTGAAAGATTCAAGGTGTATATAAGAACCTCTGTCGTTCCGTCAGAAATATATACGTTCTTGTAGTAGCTGCCCGACTCACCGATCTTTGTAATAGTGCCCTTTACGTAGTAAGCATCTGCAGAAGCGGTGCCCGTTGCAAGATTCTTATTTGCGTTATACGCCTGAGTTGCACTCAAGGGTGCCTCAAGTGTTCCGTTTCCACTCTGAACAGGAGGCTTTTCTGTCTCTGTCTCGGTCTCTGTCTCTGTTTCCTTATCTGTCTCTGTCTCATTGCCGCTACCGCTTCCGGACGAGCCCGATGCGCCGCAGGTAGCAGTCAAGGAGTCAAAACGGATCTGCTTTGCGCAGGAGAAGGTAAGCGAATCAGTGGGGGTGCTGAACGTAATAGTAACAACCTTTGTATTCTGGCTGACAGTAATACCGCTGATGCCTGCAAGAGAGTTTACAAGCTCGGTTGCGTATGCGGTAGTATTACACTGAATAACTATTTTAGTCATGCCGTCAGCAGCAATGGTTACAAGAGATCCCTGATAGAGTCTTAGGGGGCCGGCATAGTCTCCTACCTTTGTTTGCGACTTATCCTTATTGTTAGTCAGCACGATGCCGTTCTGCTCCCAAACCTGAATGGTATCCGAAAATTGCGTTCTGTTCGCTTTGCTTGCAAACGAGAGAGTCGCTTCCCTGTTCTCGCCGCTTCCGGTTCCGGGTTGAGTTTCAGGCTCAGTAGGCTTTTCTGTGTCAGTAGGCTTCTCGGTCTCTGTGGGCTTTTCGCTCTCGGAGCTACCTCCGCCGCCCTCCTGTGATTCTATGGCAACCACGTAAACGTAAGTACCGCTGTTTGATGCCATTTCTATCGTGCCGTTAAAATTCTTGAAATATCCGTAAGCTGTGATGGTATCGCCAATCTCTATTCCGCTCATTCCGCTTGAAAGGTTAAGGGTGTATATCAGCACCTCTGTTGTACCGTCGGAAATATACACGTTCTTGTAATAGCTTCCCGCCTCACCAATTTTAGTGATTCTACCTCTTACGTAGAACTTATCATTTGATGCAGTACCCGAAGCCAAACTCTTGTTGATGTTGTAAGCCTCGGTGGTTGTCAAGGGAGCAGCAAGGCTTCCGGTGTTAGCAGGCTGTGAGGGAGTAGTTTCGGTCTCTTTTTCAGACTCAGTGGTGCTACCGCTGTTGCCGCTTCCACTTCCGCTGCCGCCGTTACCGCCCGCAGTACCGTTGGATGCTCTGCCAGAGGGAGTAACCATATCATCCGGCACCTCCTCACCGAAGATCAACCAAGCAAACTCAGGATAATCGATAAATACGTTTCTGTTGCCCTGAATACTCTGAACGACCTCGTTTCTTCCCATCTCCCAGGTATCAACGGGGTCAAGCTCACACCATTCAAGCAAAACATCTACGCTTTGGAATACCTCTGTTATACTGTCAGCACCCCAATCGGAGCCCCATCTAACGTAAACGTAAAGGCAGATACGCGCAACGTCACCCTTAACGTTGTCAAGAGGCTCATAGTAGGTAGAGTTATATGTTCCGCCAAGAACACCTACCGCGGGGTCCGATCCGTACTTAGAGGAAGCACCGCTTCCTGCATTTCCGTAAGGCTTGTTTCCACGCGAGCTGTTGACACCCTGGTCAGAAGGACGGAGGTGGTGAAGATCCGAGCCTCCCTCGCTCTCTTCTTTGCCCAGCGGTTTGCCTCCAAGGCTCTTGGGCCATACGTGTTCTCTGTTCCATCCGTTCCACTGGTCCATCGTTGCACTGTAAGACGTATAAATGAGTGTAACTCTTCCGTTCTCATTTTCACAGTCCGTACGGTTTGCCTTGTAGTGACAATCGCTGTACGAAGTCAAGTTCTCGTGCGTGCTTCTCATAAGGGTCGAAAGCGAGCTCTTAAGCGAGCTTGCAGAAAGCGAAGAAAGCTTTTCATAGGTATAATTTCCCGTATAATAGCTCGACGCGCTCGTGCCCGAAAGAGTGGTACACCAAACGTCTCTCTGTCCGGAGTTATACTCCTTTGAATATGTAGAGGGCTGTGTACCCTGCGCGCCGGCAAGAGGAGCCGCCTCTACGGTAATATTCGGTACGGCGCAAACGATGACTATTACAGCCAACAATAGCGCACACACCTTCATAAATCTTTCCTTCATGATAATTCTCCTTATTATATCATTCTTTTAAAATCAGATAAGACCTGTCTTAACAAGGGAGTATCCCTCTCTGAAATAGGGATAATCATGCATACTGTTCCAGACACATCCGCGCTTGTAGAAGGATGACGGGGAAACGTGATAGCTCTCTCCCTCGCCTAAGTGGTGAGGACCGAGCAGATTGCGCAGGTTATTTATGAGAGTTATCTCTATCTCGTTATCTCCAACCTTAAGATATTCCGAAATATCGGTCTCATAAGGCGCCCAGAGAATAGTGCGCACGTCCTGTCCGTTGACACGGAGCTTTATCGCGTTTATTCCCTGCTTACGGAACGCTATCTTGTAGTCTGTCGAGTCAAGAGCAAATTTCTTCTTAAGCGTCATAGAGCCCGAGAAGAAGGGATAACCCTGTCTCTCAATATTCGAAAGAGTGACCGCATCCTTTGCAGAAACGATGCTGAAGGCATCAGCGAAGAACGCCGCGCCTCTGTCTCCCTCGATCACCTCGCCGCCGCACTCTACCGCGAAATCTCCAACGAGATAGATGCTCTCTATCTCCATATCGTAAACGAGCTTGTTCTTGTTCGACTCAAAATACGCCGCCTTTTCGATGTTCTCGTAAGTCTCCGCGCTCTGCTCAAGAAGAACAGCCATCTCTATCTTGTTCTCACCGATATGAGCGTACCTGCGAATATCTATCATTCTGAACGCGCTGTCGCGGAAATAACCGCAATCTCTCTTGTCTATAACCGCGCCGTTCACCTTGATCTCAAAGATCTCGGGAGTCTCGCAAGCAAGATAAAGCTTGTCCGAAAGCTCACGGATATTCGCCTTAAATTCGCACCTTACGTCAACGGGACGAAGCAGATCGCAAGCTCTTGTCTGAACGTCAAGAACGTATGCGTTCTCCTCGACAAGCTCACCGTCAAACCAATATGTGCACTTGTCAAGAGTCATGGAGTTGAGCGTTTTGTCGGCAATTTTCCACTCGCCGCCAATGTCGAGAGACTTAAGCTCCTTTTCAGCCTTAGCCGCCGAGCAGGGTGTACCGTCGTCAATAACCATCAGGCTTCCGTACACAGGGAAGGTGTATTCTCCGCTGAAGTCTATCCTGTCACCGGTTGCAAGGTCGATAGCGTAGCTTCCGCGAGTAACAGTCGCCTTTTGCTCACGGTCGGTCGAGTTTACGAAATAGTAGACCTTGAAATCGTCAAATTCCCTTACGGTATACGTAACCTCGGGATTGTCGATTATATCCGAAGCCTCGATTTTATCAACAGTCGTAATGACACCGCCATTCGCCTTAAATTCGTCAAGCAATTTCTGCGTATTGGGCAAGAATCTGATATATTCGGGAAGAACAACGGTAGTGTACTCCATCTCACCGATTATGAGCTTGTTGCCCTCAACGCGTCCGTGTCTTTCCATTATGGTCTCATCGCCAAAGTGGAAAGGAATGTGCTTGCGCTCAAGCTCGGTCGCACAGCTTACCAAGGAATCGTTGTAATACTTAACGTCCTTGCCCATGTAGGTATTGACACCGGAAATGCCCTTTTCGATAAATTCGGGAGTGATCGCGTTAGCCTTTGATGCGCTGCTCTCACCGTTGTTGTAGCATATCCACGCGCTCGTCATGTTGTGCATAAGAAGCGTGTCGACCTTAATGCGTCCCTCTGCCAAGATCATGCCAACGCGCGACATAGCATCGTTAAATACCTTGTATTCATCCCACCATGGCTGCTGATAGTACATCGCCGGGGGGTAATCTCTCTTTCTGATTCCGCGCAATGAGTAGCCGAGCAGATGCTGACACATAAGATTGATACCGCGTACCATCATCCATTCGTAGTTTCTCTTAAGCTCGTCGTGACCTACGTTGTGACCGCAAAGCGCAAATGTCTCGGAAAGCACCTGCTTTTTGCCTGTCTGCGCCGCAACAGATGCAACCTGAACCGGAGTAAGGCATGGGAATATCGGTCTGCCGAGCCAGTCCATTCCGGGGATCGTGAAATATTCGTAGTGAGGCATGCAAGCGCCGTTGGAGGTTATCTGAATAGTCAGATTCTCCTCAAGCACCATATGTCCCGTAAATCCGTATCCGTGCGATACACACCAATCGTATATCTGCTTCATAAAGTTCTTTGAGAAAAGATCGGTGCAGAGCTTCCAATACTTAACTCTCACGTCCTCAAAGCTGCCCACAGGCAGGAAAAGAGATGCAAGAGAGGGGGCAAGCTCCTCGCCGTATGCCTTCTTGTACTCGTCAAGCAGAGTCAAGCTCCAGGGCAGACCGTTTCTTGAGATCTGCGGCTCGTCTGTAAAGAAGCCGTCAAAGCGATTGCCGAATTTCTCATAATAAGGAACGTATATCTCCTCTATAAAGTCGGCAATTACCTCTCCGTCAAGCGTGTCAACGTAATAGGGGTTTACGTCGTAATAGAAGGTATATTCGCCGTCGCTCGTGATCACGCGGTGAGGCTCTATATCGCTCATATCGGCGCTGATGGGACGGATTCGGAGATACTTTTGCCAGTACTTCTCTCCCTTGCCGTTCACCTTGCCGCCTCCAAAGCCTGAGGGCCAACCGTTTTCATCGTAAGCCCATGCGTGCATTCCGCGCTTGTTCGACTCATCAACAGCCGCCGCAACGTTCTCGAACCACGCCTCGCCCATATATTCGGTCTGAAGTCCTCCGCGCGCGTGCATAAAATAGCCGCCGTGACCGGTCTCGTCCATAATAGCCGTCTGTCTTCTTGTCTCGTCGGGAGAAAGCTTCTCGTTCCACGACCAGAAAGGCACGGGACGGTATTTTTTGTCTACATTTTTAAAATCCATATTTCATTCCTCACTGTTCCAATTTCGGTGAATAGAGCTTTGCAAATATATCCAATGTAATTATATATTAAATTATATAGTTTGTCAATGGAAAACTCAAAAAACCTCACATTTCGATAAAATAACAGCCGCGCGTAAAAAAAGCTCCAAATGCCGCGGCACTTGGAGCTTTTAAATATCACGCCATTGTTTCAAGCATTTTGGCGCTTACCTCGTATTTGCATTTCTCTCCGGACAAAAAGGTCTCAAATTCCTTTTGCATATAAAGACCCATTCGAGCTACCTCCAGCCCTGCGCTTCCCGCAATATGTGGAGTCAAAATACAGTTTTTCAGGCTGTAAAACGGATGTCCGTCTTTTATCGGCTCGTCCTGAGTTACGTCAAGCAACGCAGTAAGATCCCGCCGCTCCGAAAGGATGCGCGAAAGATCCTCCTCAACCACCTGCGCGCCGCGTCCGGTGTTGATAAAGACCGCTCTCTCCCTCATACGCTCAAAAAGCGAATAATTCAACATTCCCTTTGTCTGCGCGTTGTTGGCAAGGTGATTTGAAACCACGAATGACCGCTCAAAGAGCTCCTCAAGCGAGCATTTCTCTACTCCAAGCTCCTCCGCCACCTCATCAGGCAAAAACGGATCAAAAACAACCACCTTTAAGCGATAGCTCTTCAACATATCGATAACCAGTCTGCCTATCATTCCGGCTCCAATTATTCCGACCGTATCACCGAAATTTCCGGGACACGAGCCAAAGAAACTGCGCGAAGCCTCGTATTCTCCCTCTCCGTAAAGTCTGCTTGAAGCAAAGAATCCCTTGTTGGCAAGAATGATCTGCGCCACGGTCATCTCTGCAACCGGGACGGCATTAGCCGCCCACGCAGAGAAAACCCTCACGTTGCATTCAAGAAACGGTCTTGCAAAATACTGAACACTTCCCGCGGCATAGAACACGCACTTAAGGCGCGGGAAATAAGCCTTTATCTCCTCAGCAGAGAGCGCGGGCATTCCCCACGTTGAGAATATGATCTCGGTATCCTTAAATTTTTCCTTGTCCGCAAAAACGTCCGCCCTGCCGTAAGCCTTTTTTTCTATCTGTGCTGAGGAACAGATAGCCGACAGCGCGTCATGATCGTACACCTTAAAGCAAATTTCCTTCTGTTCGCACAAAAATATCGCCTTCATATAAATCTCCATTCTGCCGCCGCGCGGCACAAGCAGTAATCAAAAAAGCTCCGCCTTATGCCTTTCCCGCTATGATCCTTCTCAGTGCGCAAGCCTCGCCTTTAAGCGTTGCTATATCATCATCGGGCATAAATTCAAGCAAAAGCATTCTCGGGGTATCGAATTTAGAGAGATAAGCGCGCCACTCATCAATTCCCTCGTTAAGCGAAAATCTTTCGCTACCCTTCCACTGAAAAACGTGCAGATGGCGCGCAAAGGGCGCTATCGTCTCGGCATACAAAAGATTCTCCTCTATGCTTTTGGTCTGAAAGGGCTGCCAATAGCTGCAAAAGCTTTTTGACCCTACCTCGTTGAATAAATATACCGCATCTGAAAGCCTTTCGGTAAACGTACCCGCGTGACATTCGGTGCAGATCGTAACCCCCGCGTCACTCGCCATTCTCGCGGCGATCCTGCATTGCTCAATAAGCTCTGCTCTCTCATCGCTATTATATTCCGCGCCGCACCTCACTCCGCACCATACTCTTAAAATGTCGGTTCCGAGTATCTGCGCAGCCTCTATATAATCGTAAAGCTCGGAGATAGGAGTCTGCCCCAAGCGGAAATAGGTTCCGTAGGAGGAGCATTTTATTCCGTATTCACTCTGCATTTTTGCTATTTTCAAAAGCGCTTCTCTGTCGCGGCAGGGCGCGTGAATATCGCTTCCCCATTCAATAAAAGAAAGAGCTGAATCGGATACAGCCTTCAATATCTCATCCGGTGTGTTTTTTCTGAATGATACAGACACAAGCCCAAGACCGTATTTTCCCATGATCGCAATTCACCTCCAACATAGCTGTTAAGTCTATTTTATCACACAAAAAAGGAACTTTCAAGTGCTTTTATTGCAAAGAAGATATCTTTTCTTGCAAAAGAATGGCGCATCCTTCAAAAAATCGGGATGCGCCATAGCGTTATTATTTTTCGACCTTTTCGGCAAGATCAGCCTCGTCTTCATCCTCGGCTTCCTTGTCGTGATCCTTATCTCTTTCTCTGCGGCTTCTCTTCTCTTCCTTTTCCTCGTCCGCATCCTCATCCTCGTCCTCGTCCTCGTCAACGATTCTCTCCTTAACGGTTACGAGTGTGGTCTCTATTCTGTGATCAAGCACAGATTCAACCTTGATCTGAAGATCGTCTGTTTCAAGCTCGAGAGTAGTACCGTCGTCGGGTATCTCTCCGAGAATACCGAATATATATCCTCCGAATGTATCGCAGTCCTCTGTATCAAAGGTGATGCCGAGAGACTCTGCAACCTCGTTAAGAGACGCAGATCCAAGGATCTTCCATTCTCTTGTCTCCTCGTTGAGGCAAACTATCTCCTCAACCACGATCTCATCCTTGTCATCCATATCACCGACAAGAAGCTCAAGGAGGTCGTGAATGGTGATAACACCGTTGGTTCCGCCGTATTCGTCAACAACGATCGCGAAATAGTTTCTCGTTTCCTTCATGTTTGAGAAAAGAACGTCAGCCTTCATGTTTTCGGGTACGAAATAGGGCTTTTCAGCGGCAACTCTCATAGCCTCTGCAACGCTCTTGCACTCAGCGCGGAAGAATTTTTTGATATTGAGCACAGCAACTATATCGTCCGCGCTCTCTCCGCATACCGGATAATATCCGTGTCTTGAGGTCGAAAGCACCTTTTTCCACTCGTCGATGGGATCGTCGCGGTAGACCATCTTAACGTCACGGCGGTGGGTGCATACCTCGGAAATGAGTATGTCGTCAAACTCAAAGATGTTCTGTATCATCTCGTTTTCCATACTGTCGATAGCGCCGGCCTCACTTGACGTGTCAAGCATGATACGGATCTCCTCCTCGCTCGCCGCTTCCTCCTCCTCGTGAGGATTCACGCCGAGAAGACGGAGAATACCGTTGGTTGTCTTTGTAAGTATCCATACAAAGGGAGCGAATATGCTCGCCATAAAGTTGATAAATCCGCATATACCAAGCGAGAGCTTTTCCGCATTCTTCATAGCAATTCTCTTTGGCACAAGCTCGCCGAGAACTATGCTGAAGAACGAGAGTATAAGCGTGATAACAATGACGAATACCTGCTCGGGAACAACGATTCCGTTGCCCTTTATAAATCCGAGCGAATTAAACCAATTCGTCATAGGCTCGGAGAAGCTGTCTGCCGCGAATGCGGAGCCCATGAATCCCGCGAGTGTGATAGTAACCTGTATTGTAGACAAGAACTTTGAGGAATCCTTTGTAAGCCTCTGAAGTCTCTTTGCCTTTCTTCTGAGCTTTTTGTCGCCTTCCTCGACCAATTTCTCTATCCTTGCGGAGTTTATAGAGAGAAATGCCGCCTCGGCGCTTGCGAATATCGCGTTAAGCGCGATAAGAACAACCTGTAATAATAAGGGACCTATGTATTCCATGATAAAACCTTTATTCTCCTGTAATAGTCAGTAAATTTCATTTATTTCAATAACGCAAAAAAGCATAGACCACGCCATCTCTCCTATCATTTCAGAGAGCCTGACTCAGCTATGCCGACCCATTTATGAAATGTAATGAAACGTACGCACAACAGTTAAGGCATTACACATACAAGTAGTGTCCGTACTATCGCCGTCATCCATTTTAAAATACCTTCCTTTGTTAATAGTTTTCATCATCATACCATATACCTATGCCAAAGTCAAGGAAAACGCCACCTTATTAACACTTTATTTACACAATTCACTGAAAAAATTCTTTTTTGCAGACTTTTCACCCAAAAAACGGAAAGATATATATAATTTTAAATGAAAATTTTTTGTATTGCTATTGACAATTATATTTTTTGATGGTACAATGTGTAATTGTGAGGGAGTAGTCGGCGCATCCGCGCAACTAAGTCAACATCATGGGCGCACTTCGCTCTGGCTTTGTTTTAAATGATGAGACTTATCTGTTGTAGGACGGATAAGCCTTTTTTTGCTTAAATAGACTGATAACCGCTCCCGAGACAGCGTATAATAGTTTTAGAAAAAATGAAATAAATCAAAGGAGACAAAGAAACAATGAAAGAGTATCTTTCAAGCTCTGCCGAGGTTCTTGAGTCTGTTTCCTCCTCACTTAACGGATTGAGTGAGAGCGAAGCGGCAAAAAGACTTGAGGAAAACGGCAAAAACAAGCTTGTTGAGGGCAAGAAGGAATCCCTCATCGTAAGATTCTTAAAGCAGCTCGCCGAGCCTATGACCATCATTCTTCTGGTGGCGGCGGCAATTTCCGCAGGCGTTGAGATCTACGAGGGCGTAGCTAACAATCACTGGCAATTCCCTGCTGACGTGGTTATCATTCTCGCCGTAGTTCTTATCAACGCGCTTCTCGGAGTGTTCCAGGAAAGCAAGGCTGAAAAGGCACTTGAAGCGCTCCAGGAAATGTCAAAGGCGCAGTCAAAGGTCATTCGCGACGGTAAGCAGATCAGCATACCGAGTGAAGATCTCGTAGTAGGTGATATCATCATCCTCGAAGCAGGTGACGCAGTTCCCGCAGACGCGAGAATCATTGAGTGCGCGTCAATGAAGATCGAGGAAGCAGCTCTTACCGGAGAGTCTGTTCCGGTTGACAAAAAGGAAGAAGCCCTCATCGCAGGAGCAAACGGAGACGTTGCCCTCGGTGACCGCAAAAACATGGTATTCATGGGCTCAACCGTCGTTTACGGACGCGGTAAGGCAGTAGTAGTCGCTACCGGTATGGATACCGAGATGGGTAAGATCGCAAACGCTCTTGCACAGGCAGAGGAAGGCAAAACTCCCCTCCAGATCAAGCTTGCAGGTCTTTCAAGAATACTCACATGGCTCGTTATCGGCATATGTATCGTCATCTTCGGCGTACAGCTTGGAAGCGCGTATATCACGGGCGCTTATGAAAGCGTATTCGATCCGATACTCGCATCCTTCATGGTTGCTATCTCGCTTGCGGTTGCCGCAATTCCCGAGGGACTTGCAACCGTCGTAACGATAGTTCTCTCAATCGGCGTTACCAACATGTCAAAGAGAAACGCCATCATCAGAAAGCTTACCGCAGTTGAGACTCTCGGATGCACGCAGATAATCTGCTCCGACAAAACCGGAACTCTCACTCAGAATAAGATGACCGTTGTCGATCACTACGGTGAGGACGAGGCTCTTCTTGCAAACGCAATGTCTCTCTGCTCTGATGCGGAGTTTGATACAGACGCTAACACAGCTATCGGTGAGCCCACCGAGGCAGCGCTTGTAAACTACGCCGAGGCGCTCGGTCTTTCAAAGAACGTGCAGAAGGTAAAGCTCGTCCGTGTGGGAGAGGTTCCCTTCGATTCGGGCAGAAAGATGATGTCCACCGTCCACAAGGACGAATCGGGCGCTCTCGTACAGTTTACAAAGGGTGCTCCCGACGAGCTTCTTAAGAGATGTACAAAGGCTCTTGTCGGCGGCGAGGTAGTAGACCTCACCGATGCTATCAGAAGCGATATACTTGCCGCAAACAAGGCAATGGCAGATAAGGCTCTCCGCGTTCTCGCGGCAGCTAAAAAGGATCTTTCCGCTCTTCCCTCGGCATACGATTCCGAGACGGTTGAATGTGACCTTTGCTTCATAGGTCTCGTCGGAATGATCGACCCCGTCCGTCCCGAGGTCAAGCCCGCTATCGACGAATGCCGCAACGCAGGTATCCGTCCCATCATGATCACGGGTGACCATAAGGACACCGCGATCGCGATCGCAATGCAGCTCGGTATTATCACCGATGCTTCTCAGGCTATCACAGGCGCAGAGCTCGACGAAATATCCGACGAGGAATTTGACGTCGCAGTTGAAAAGTACAGCGTTTACGCGCGTGTTCAGCCCGAGCATAAGACCAGAATCGTCAACGCATGGCGTAAGAAGGGCAAGGTTACCGCAATGACCGGTGACGGCGTAAACGACGCACCCTCTATAAAGAACGCAGACATCGGCGTAGGTATGGGTATTACCGGTACCGACGTAACAAAGAACGTTGCGGATATGATCCTCGCAGACGACAACTTCGCAACCATCGTTACCGCCGTAGGAGAAGGAAGAAGAATCTACGACAACATCCGTAAGGCAATTCAGTTCCTTCTCGCATCCAACCTCTCCGAGGTTCTTATGATCTTCTTTGCCACCATAATGGCAACCTTCATCCTCCCCGTAGTAGTTCCGGGTGTCGTAACCAAGAATCCCGCTATCTTCGCCGCAGTTCACCTGCTCTGGATCAACCTTATCACCGACTGCTTCCCCGCTCTTGCTCTCGGAATGGAAAAGCCCGAGTCCAACATCATGAAGCGCAAGCCCCGTGACTCTAAGGAAGGCATCTTTGCAGACGGCCTCGGATTTGCAGTAGCATATCAGGGACTTCTCGTAACTATTATCACATTCGCATCCTACCTTATCGGTAGATTCTGGCTCGCAGACGCATACCATCACGAAGCACTCATGGCAGGACATTATTCAGCAGAAATGCTTGGTATTTCCATGGCATTCCTCACACTCGCAATGTGCGAGATCTGCCACGCATTCAATATGCGTTCGCTCCACGGCTCTATCTTCAAGATGAAGAATCAGAACTGGTGGCTTTGGGGCGCAGGAATCCTCTCTCTCCTTCTCACCACAGTTGTAATTGAGGTTCCCTTCCTCGCCGATGCGTTTGAGCTCGCTCACCTCTCTCTCAGAGAGTACGCAATCGCATTCGGACTCGCTATCACCATTATCCCGATAGTTGAGATCATCAAGCTCTTCCAGAGAATAGTGCACAAGAATAAAAACTAATATATTTTTACTGCCCCGCAAAAGCGGGGCAGTTTTTTTGACGGTAAATTGCAATTTAGCGGGGACTTCACGGCTTCAAATTTTTGTTTGGGTTCGCTTTGCGTTAGCCTTCCCTTGTGAGGGTAGGGGGAAGTCGGATCGGAGCCATGTCGTTCTGTGGGCCAAGGAGTTGCAATAGTTGCTTGTCTTCCTAAGCCCGCTTGGCCTCCGACTTATATATTTTTACTGCCCCGCAAAAGCGGGGCTGTTTTTTTGACGGTAAATTGCAATTTAGCGGGGACTTCACGGCTTCAAATTTTTGTTTGGGTTCGCTTTG
>JAZUBI010000180.1:0-6900 GCA_045638385.1 Eubacteriales bacterium | reverse complement strand
AAGTCTTACGGTGTAAGGCATTGCTGCTCGCGCGTGTTTAACGATAGACACGGTAGCGTATTCTACTCATCCACCACTGCGTGGTCCCCCTTCCCTCACAAGGGAAGGCTAACGTTTGTTCTCTGTAACCCACCGACAAATCAAAATTTGAAAGATGAAACGAATTAGTTATTGGCAACATGCTATGAATACAAGGGGAACACACAAAAACCCCCACCGCCGTGGCGGTGGGGGAGAAGTAATTGCTATTTAGTTGCCGAAGAACTCGATGGTGTTAATCATACATCTGTATCCACCGGAAACAGTTGTCAATTCTACGGTTTTGTTTCCGGATGTATCGATTTCGATAGCCATATACTCACCATTATTCGATGCCTTATCGATCGTGTATGTAGTACCGTTAATAGTAACTTTTGAGGTGTTAGTCTTATATTTTGCAACATAAATTATCACCTTAGAAACACTTGAATCAACGGTAAATGAGAATTTACCTGCAGCACTAGATGTACCAAGCTTCAGTGCAGAGTTACCCTTTGCATCACGTGCTCCTCCGTAAACCTTACTCATCGATGTAAGCGTCAATGTGTAATCATTGTTCTTTTCGCTGTAAGATGTCTTTTCGTTTCCATCCGCGTGTGATGCAGAACCATTATCACCAAATTCGAATGTGGCAAGGAGCGAAGGTTCAGCCGGAGTATTACTGCCTGCGCCTACTTCCTGATTACAGTTGCCGCAAATGCCACTGTCAGTTGTGTGACCGGTTTTCTCAATCTTTTCGGTGTAGGTATGGCCGCAAACACAAGTATATGTCTTAAGACCGTCAGCAGTACATGTCGCGGGTGTTGTTACTACGCCATCATTGTAAGAGTGACCGTAAGCTTCTTCGATAATTTCCTTGCTTACCTCTGCTCCACAATCCTTACAAACAACAATTGAATATCCGTTTTCAGTACAATTAGCTTCGGTTTCTTTTGTGGATGTATTTGCGTGTGAGCAATCAACTCTTGTCAATGTGATGTACTGAAGTCTTACCTGCTGATCTCCCTTAACATCGAGCTTGATCCAGCTATAAGCGTCGCCAAGTTCAGCAGTGTAATCCTTATACGAGGAGGTTACTCCTATCTCAGCTACCGGCGTCCAAGTTGCACCCTCATCATTTGAACCGTAAACTATGAGTGTGTCAGTCTTATTGCCTGCATTTACTGTAATCTTAGTAATAGAGGTGGACGATTTAAAGATTGCGTATGCGTTATAGGTGCTGCTCGAATAGAGTCTAAGTTCGGTTGTGAAATGCGCGTCATTAGTAACTACTGTCAGTGTACCGTCAAGCACATGCACCTCATTATCACCATACTGTGTACCTTCAGGATAATTTGCAAAAGTATACTTTGTATCAGAATATGTAACAACAACCTTTACGTCTCCGCAGTACTCACATGTATTATCAACGTAGTTGTGATTGTTCTCATCAGCCTCGCCATCGGTTGCGCCACATGTTGCACAAGTCTTAGGATCGGTACATGTTGCATCGTTCCAATCGTGTCCAAGAGCCGCGCCCTCGGTTGCGCCACATGTCTCACATGTCTTGGGAGCTGTACAAGTTGCATTAGCCCAATCGTGTCCAAGAGCCGCGCCCTCGGTTGCGCCACATGTCTCACATGTCTTGGGAGCTGTACACGTTGCATTAGCCCAATCGTGTCCAAGAGGCGCGCCCTCGGTTGCACCACATGTCTCACATGTCTTAGGAGCTGTACATGTTGCATCGTTCCAATCGTGTCCAAGAGCCTCGCCATCGGTTGCGCCACATGCTACACAGGTCTTAGCCTCTGTACACGTTGCATCGTTCCACTGGGTGTGAGGACACTCGTTAGAAACAAGCTCTGCGGTAACGGTCATGTTATCGCCGCTAACTGCGAGAGTCTTGATCTCGTCATCAGTATATCTTACAGCCTCAGCGCCGTCAACAGATACAAGCCACTCAACCTTGTATTCAGCGGTATCAAATTCGTCAGCCTCAATATTTGCAAAAGGAGTTGCATTAGGAGCGAACATTCCGACCGCATTTGCGCCGTCGATAGTACCGCCCTCAACCGTTACGTAGGTGTATGCGGTAAAGCTTCCGCTCTCTTTGTTGATGAAAGCATTAGCCGCATCTGCATACGCAAGAAGTGCCTCGAACATGGTGCGCTCTGCGCCCTGTGCTACGTTCTTTACGTTCAAGCGCTCGTATACGTACTGGAGTACGCTATACTTCTGTGTTGCGGTCTCATTGCCGCAGGTAGCGGTTACTGTAATAACCTCGTCGATAGCCTGAGCAGCAACTCCGCTCTTTGTTACGTAAATGTAGCAATTAACACCGTTTACGTTCTCTACGGGTTTTTCTGCAAAGGGAATGACCTTTACCTCGTTGCCCTTGGAGTCAACCGCGGTTACGGTGGGCTCTGAGGGAGCCGAAATAGCATACATGATCTGGTAGGTTGAGCCGTAGAACACGTTGTTCGATACGATCGCAACTGCGGGCTCGTCCTCGCCCTCGTTCTCAGCGGCTGTTACGTTTGCCGCAAGTGCGCCCACAAGCAATGCGCACACGAAAATCAAGGATACAATTTTCCAAAAACTGAACTTTCTCATTTCTGTCTTTCCTTTCTTTCTTCTGTCTTTTTGCTCGGGGTACTCAGGTCCATCCGCCCGGGTTGTAGCCGCCGCCGATGCTGTCGTCATCTTCGTCGTCCGGAGGAAGGGTGGGGACAGATGTAGTTATAACGTCAAATACGTTGAACCACACTATCTCAAGTTCTGCAGGTTCATACTTCTTTTTCATGCGTCCACTCCTTTGAAATGTTTATGAAAAAAATTTTTTCCTATTATATAAATTATATCATTATTGACACTAAATTGCAACGAAAAATTTACAAAAGATCAATTTTTGTCACTTTGTCATTTTTATATGATTTTTTTGTAGTTTTTATGTATACTTTAACAACAAAATTAAGCAAACTTAAGTGAAATTAAGTTTGCTTAATCATTTTTTCTTATAACAGATTCTTTATTATTTCATCGCGAGATTTTGCGGAAAGATACGCGGGCGGAACGTCGAATACAGTCTTGCAGCCAACGCTTCCCTCGCGGTACATTCTTACCACCGCGCGAGCGTATGCGACAATGACCGATGCCGTAAATTCGGGGTTGGAATCGAGCTTCAAGCTATACTCGATCACATGGTTATTCTCGCCCTCAAAGCCCGTTCTGCCGCTTCGGATCACAAATCCGCCGTGCGGGATGCCACTATGGTCGCGGCGAAGCTCCTCAAGGCTTATAAAGTGTACCGTTGTGTCGTAATCAGCAAAATAGTTGGGCATCTCCTTGATCTCGCGCTCGATACGCGCAAGATCTGCGCCCTCCTCTGCTACGACAAAGCATTCTCTTGTGTGCTTTTGGCGTGTGGTGAGCTTGGGTGCCTCTCCGGCTCTCACAGCCTCGAGTGCACTCTCAACCGGAATGGTATATTGCTTTGCGTCAAGCACGCCGTCAATGCGTCTTATCGCATCGGAATGTCCCTGGCTTACTCCGCGCCCCCAGAATGTGTAGTCCTCTCCGTCGGGCAGAACTGCGCCGGCATAGAGACGGTTGAGCGAGAACATGCCGGGATCCCAGCCGCAGGAGATAAGCGCGGTCTTGCTTCCCTTCTTCGCCGCCGCGTCAACTGCCGCAAGATGCTCCGGGATCCTTGCGTGTGTATCAAAGCTGTCAACCACGCAGAAATGCTCCGCAAGCGCGGGGGTCTGGATCGGAAGATCTGTCGCGCTTCCGCCGCAAAGAATAAGCACGTCGATCTCATCCTTGAATTTTTCTATTTCACTTGCATTATATACGGGAAGGTTTGCCGTTTTTGTCTTGACCGTGGCAGGATCGCGGCGCGTAAAAAGCGCGACAAGCTCCATGTCGCTATTCTGTCTTAGTGCAGACTCGATTCCGCGTCCCAGGTTTCCGTAACCGAAAATTCCAACTTTTATACTCATTTGTTTTCCCTCTTTTCGGATAAAATCTTTATCACACCCTGTATTATAGCACATGATAGCGCGAATTGCAATTATATGCGCATATTTTTTTGTTTTTCCAAATTTTTTTGTTGCTTTTCTTAAAAGGTTTGAACAAATATATTGATTTTTTTGGATAAAAATGTTATAATATTGATGGATAAAAAAAGCTTAAAGGAGACTAATATGAATACTAACGAAAGAAATCAAAAAATACTTTCTGTTTGCGACCACACCTTGCTCGCGCAGAATGCAACCTGGGAGCAGATCCGCGCCATCTGTGATGACGGAATGAAATTCGGCACCGCAAGCGTTTGCATCCCCCCTGTTTTCGTAGGACGCGCTAAGGAATACGTTGGCGATAAGCTCGCTATCTGTACCGTTATCGGATTCCCCAACGGCTACAACTCCACCGCCGTCAAGGTATTTGAGACCGAGGATGCTATCAAGGCCGGTGCGGATGAGATAGATATGGTCATCAATATCGGAGAGCTTAAGGCTAAAAATTACGACTACCTTCTTGCCGAGATCAAGGCTATCAAGGCCGCTTGCGGCGACAAGATACTTAAGGTCATCATCGAGACCTGCCTTCTTACCGATGAGGAAAAGATCAAGATGTGCGAGATAGTCGGTGCTTCCGGTGCGGACTTTATCAAGACCTCGACCGGATTCTCTACCGCGGGCGCTACTCGCGAGGACGTTAAGCTCATGCGCGAAAACTCCCCCGCTCACGTTAAGGTAAAGGCGGCGGGCGGCATCTCCTCTCTTGAGGATGCGGCTGATTTCATGGCTCTCGGCGCTGACCGTCTCGGTACAAGCCGCGTTGTTAAGATCATCAAGCAGACCGACTCCGGCTCGGGTTACTAATTCAGAAAGGACTAAATAATCATGGCAATTCCAACCGCTCATATTGCTGCTGCAAGCAAGGACGCTTTTGCAAAGACAGTCCTTATGCCCGGAGATCCTCTCCGCTCAAAATTTATTGCCGAGACCTATCTTGAAAATGCCGTTCTCGTTAACGATATTCGCGGCGTTCAGGGATATACCGGATACTACAAGGGTAAGAAGGTTTCGGTTATGGCTTCGGGAATGGGTCAGCCCTCTATCGGCATCTATTCCTACGAGCTCTTTAATTTCTATGACGTTTCAAGCATCATTCGCGTAGGCTCGTGCGGATCATTCCAGCCCGATCTCAAGCCCTGCGACATTGTCATCGCGATGGGTGCTTGCACAAACTCTAATTTTGCCGCGCAGTTCGGTCTTAACGGCAATTTCGCGCCTATCGCTGACTTCGGTCTCGTTCGCGCTGCCGCTGACGAGTGCGAAAGGCTCGGTGTTAATTACCGTGTCGGTAACGTCTTCTCCTCCGACATTTTCTACAACGACGTTTACTCCGATCTTGATTGGAAGAAGCTCGGCGTTCTCGCCGTTGAAATGGAAGCCGCAGCTCTTTATTGCAACGCTGCTCGCGCAGGCAAAAAGGCTCTTTGCATCTGCTCTGTAAGCGACTATCTCCTTGATATGTCTCTCAATATGGATGCCGACAGCCGCAGAACCGCTTTTACGAAGATGATGGAAGTTGCGCTTGAGATCGCAGAAGAATAATTATGAAAAAAAGAATATTTTTGATCGTGCTTGACAGCTTTGGTATTGGCGAGCTTCCCGACGCCGCAGATTTCGGCGATAAGGGCAGTAACACCCTCGCCGCACTCCAGCGCTCAGGCAAGCTGAATTGTCCTAACCTTGAAAAATTGGGACTCTTCAATATTGAAAATTGCGCGCGCGGAAATTTCAAGGGCGTCTCTGCTCCCATTGCCGATCACGGCAGAATGAGCGAGGCATCGCGCGGAAAGGATACCACCACGGGACACTGGGAGATAGCCGGAATCATATCCGAAAGTCCCCTGCCCACCTACCCCGACGGATTCCCCGATGACGTTATTGCCGAGTTTGAAAGACTTACGGGCAAAGGCGTTCTTTGCAACAAGCCCTACTCGGGAACTGAGGTAATAAAGGACTTTGGCGAGGAGCATCTTAAGACGGGCAAGCTAATTGTTTACACCTCTGCGGACTCTGTTTTCCAGATTGCCGCTCACGCAAACATTTGCCCTCTCCCCGAGCTTTACCGCTATTGCGAGATAGCGAGAGGAATGCTCGTGGGTAAGCACGGCGTTGGTCGCGTTATCGCGCGCCCATTCGGTGACGTTTATCCCTTCAAGCGCCTTTCGGGCAGGCACGACTACTCTCTTGAGCCGCCCAAGGCTACTATGCTCGACATTCTCAAGGAGCGCGGATATGCGACCATCTCTGTCGGAAAGATCAACGACATATTCGCATCACGCGGAGTGAGCGAGTCTACTCCCACCTCGAATAATTCCGAGGGAATGGATGTCACTCTTAAGATCGCGGATCGCGATTTCACGGGACTTTGCTTTGTAAACCTCGTTGACTTTGACATGGTTTACGGTCACAGAAACGACATTGACGGATACACAAACGCGATAAACGAGTTTGACGTGCGACTTGGCGAGCTTCTCGAAAAGCTTGGCGATGACGACATGCTCATTATCACCGCAGACCACGGATGCGATCCCTCGACACCCTCGACCGACCACTCGCGCGAGTACGTTCCGCTCCTCATTCTTGACGGCGAGGCATACAACAGTGGAAAGGCAGAGGGCAAGGCTCTCGGCACGCTTCCCACGTTTACCTATATCAGCGAGCTTGTGCTTGACAATTTTAAATAAAAAAATTGACCTCATACACGTTTGTGTGTGAGGTCTTTTGATATTGGTGCTTTAAATTTTGATTTGTCGGGGAGGCGGGGATGAAGTCGGATCGTAGCCATGTCGTTCTGTGAGCC
>JAZUBI010000179.1:0-1299 GCA_045638385.1 Eubacteriales bacterium | reverse complement strand
GCCCGGCGGTATGCTCTCCAACCTGATCTCCCAGCTCAAGCAGATGGGCGCGGAAGATAAATATTATGAAGCTTTGGCAGAGATTCCCAGAGTTCGTAAGGACTTTGGCTATCCTCCCCTTGTAACCCCCACCAGCCAGATTGTTGGTACTCAGGCAGTAATGAACGTTGTTGCCGGCGAGCGCTATAAGATGGTCGGTAAGGAATCTAAGGGCCTTTTGCGCGGCGAATATGGTCAGCTGCCTGCAGAGGTGAATGAAGAAGTGCGGAAGAAGGCTATCGGTGATGAAGAGGTTATCACCTGCCGCCCCGCCGATCTTTTGAAGCCCGAACTGGAAATGTATCGCGAAGAGGCCGGCGATCTTGCAAAGTGCGAAGAGGATGTATTGAGCTATGCGCTCTTCCCTCAGGTTGCTTCCAAGTTCCTGGCTGAGCGGAATAAGCCTGCGGTGGAAGAAGATGCCGTTCGCGAGCTTTATGTTGAGGATCTCGGCGTATAATTTTTTGAGTTTTCAACTGATTTAACAGGTTTCAACAGCCCTCTCGGCCTCTATTTCAGGCGAGAGGGCTGTAACTGTTCAAAAGACAAAAAATCTGTTGAAAAATAAGCGAAAATTCTTTCAAAAAAGTGTTGACAAACGGAAAACGTTGTGTTATTATATTCAGGCACTCGCGAGAAAAAGCGAGCAAGCATCGGACTTTGAAAATTAAACAGCATCATGAAAAAGGACCCGTTAATTGCAAGAGTTACCTCGAATTTCGAGGTGCTTCAGGCGATTAACAAATAACTTTAAAAGCCAGTTTTTTAAGACGATTTGTTATGAGCTGATTAAACATTTAAAATTATATTTTTTTTAGAGAGTTTGATCCTGGCTCAGGACGAACGCTGGCGGCGTGCTTAACACATGCAAGTCGAACGGAGTGCTTCAGATGATTTCTTCGGAATGAATTTGGAGTTACTTAGTGGCGGACGGGTGAGTAACGCGTGAGGAACCTGCCTCTCAGAGGGGGACAACAGTTGGAAACGACTGCTAATACCGCATAATGCATTTCTTTCGCATGAAGGAGATGCCAAAGATTTATCGCTGAGAGATGGCCTCGCGTCTGATTAGATAGTTGGTGGGGTACCGGCCTACCAAGTCGACGATCAGTAGCCGGACTGAGAGGTTGACCGGCCACATTGGGACTGAGACACGGCCCAGACTCCTACGGGAGGCAGCAGT
Source organism: Eubacteriales bacterium (assembly GCA_045638385.1). GTDB lineage: Bacteria > Bacillota > Clostridia > Oscillospirales > CAG-272 > SVTX01. The sequence continues at coordinate 77 of JAZUBI010000179.1, read as the reverse complement.
GGGGAATATTGCGCAATGGGGGCAACCCTGACGCAGCAACGCCGCGTGAAGGAAGAAGGTCTTCGGATTGTAAACTT
>JAZUBI010000178.1:0-2385 GCA_045638385.1 Eubacteriales bacterium | reverse complement strand
ACCCTTACGAAGAAGGGTCCCCCGATTATTTACTGGATTTCAAGTCGTCTGCCTTCTTCGACTTTCTGTGTTGCTTTAGGCAGCGTCAGCGTGAGAATACCGTCCTTGTAGGAAGCGGAGATTTCATCACTGTTGATACCGTCCAGATCAAAGCTTCTGGTGAAGGAGCCGTAAGAACGCTCTCTTATGAGATAATTGTTCTTTTCGTCCTTTTCCTCATTTTCGGTTTTGTGCTCAGCATGGATCGTGAGGTAACCGTTTCTGACTTCGGCGTGGATATCCTCTTTAGAGAAGCCGGGGAGCTCAGCGTCAAGAACGTATGCGTTCTCGGTCTCGCGAATATCGGTCTTGAAGGCAGGAACCTGATGTCCGAAGAAGTTCTTCTCAAATTCCTCCATCGCTTTGAAAGGGTCATAGGAACCAAGAAAATGGTTGTTGCGTGCAAAGGGTGTAAGTTCAAACATAACAGAATCCTCCTTATAGATTTTGTGTTTATAGTATTTGTTGAAAGGATGATTTTTATTCGAGATTCAGGCGCCTTTCGAATCTCTTCCTTTCACGATTATATTGTAAACCCAATTTGTTACACAAATGTTATGAAATGATGCATTAATTGCAAATATTAGCACTCTTGCAAGATGAGTGCTAACGAAATGCTAATGATGAATATAAAAAATACGATATGAGAAATATAATATTAGCAGATGGCGAGATTATCTGCTTGAAAAATGATCGTTTTTACAGTTGCAGTGCTTTCGAACAAGCTCAAAGACTAACAAAACGATGGCATATCCAGCTGCATATATGGGTGCAACCACCCAAGCAGTCAGTGGTGTTCCTTCGAGCAAAGGTTCAGCAATGTGGAAGGAGTCTTCAAACCCGAATACAGCCATTTGAAAAGCACCAACGGTAAGATAAGAAGTGAATCCAAAGAGCGTACAGTGCCACTTCTTGTATGTAACGTATATCTGATTAAACAGGAACAGAGCGCCTATCATCACGAGGGTCAGACTGTGGTGCAGCAATCCTGAAATCGTAGGAAGATAAAATACCGAGGGGCCTTGATCGAGGAACGTAGGATAGAATATAGTAATCAAGGCTCCGACTATGCCGAGCGACCAAACAAAGTGATAAACGACGTTATCTTTCTTTCCAAGCAGAACGGAGAGCGATAACACAAGGCTTGTCATTCCGCAAAAACTATCGGGGATAATCTGTTCCCAACGTACAGTCGAGTATCTGAAAACCTGAGACAATCTGTTGATGACAATCCAGATAAGAAGCATTGCGGCAATTGACTTCAGCACGATCTGCTGAGATTTCTCGGTTTTGGCGTGCTTTTTTGCAAAATAAAGACCGATTGCAGATAAGGGGAGCGTTATTAAAAGATATATTATATGAACTCCACCAAAAACATTAAGATCCATTTTCATTTCCTTTTCTTGGTTCTCAGTAGTGCTTTGTATGCGGTTATTTTACATATTGATTATAGCACTATGAATTAACAAGTTCAAGTTAATTATTCTTAATTTTTCTGAAAGACGTCTTTTACTTGACGGTCTTTCGCAACTGCCGTCTTACTCGGTTGATATGTCTTTCAAAATCACCGTCGTTGATCAGCTCTGCTATTACCAACTGCTCAAAGGTAGGCACTGTGCAAGAGTAGAAGCCAAGTCTTTCTTCAAACACCGCAACGAGCTTCTTTGGAAGTACCATATAGCCTACACGGAGAGCGGGAGAGATCGTCTTCGAGAAAGAATTCAAATATATCACGTTATCATTTTCAGACAGAGCAAACAAAGTTTCTTCGAATTTCGTGGAAACCGAAAACTCAGATTCAAAGTCGTCCTCAATAATATATCGTTCGTTTTTTGCAGCCCAACGGATATATTCGTGTCTTTTACTTGCCGACGCAGTGATACCGGTCGGGAAGCTTCGGTATGGTGTGGTATGAAGTACGTTTGCTTTGGTGCGTAGCAGGGCACTGCTGTCAATACCGTCGTGGGACAAGGGCAAAGGATCGCAGCTCACTCCGGCAGCACGGTAAACCTGTTCTATTTTATTGTAGGAGGGCGACTCAATGCCGTAGACGCTATTTTTTCCAAGTAGCGCTATGATGATATGGTAAAGGTATTCTGATCCCGAGCCTATGATAAGCTGCTCTGATGAGACGTTAATACCTCTGTTACGAGCAAGGTATTGACGAATCGCTTCACGAAGCTGCAAGCATCCCGAGCCCGGTGAGCGTTCAAGAATATCCTCTGCGTAATCGGTGAGGATTCCTCGCATGGTCTTGCTGAGAACCGAGAAGGGGAAGTCCGGGTAATCGTGCTTGGAATGCTCAATAGGCATTTTTTTAGGATGAGTCTCGGAAGCTGCGGCAAA
>JAZUBI010000177.1:0-15102 GCA_045638385.1 Eubacteriales bacterium | reverse complement strand
AAATTGTTCTACTTTCTTATTAAACTTTTCTTCGGTAGGCATAAACATACAGTGTTTGTAAATCTCATATGTTTGTAAAATATCGTTCTTGTGAGTTAATTCTATTAGGTTCATTGCACGCACCTACAAATTCTTATTTATATGTGTATTTGAAAATCACCAAAATCAAACATACCGTTACCTTGTTGGAGCTTGTTTTGGCTGTATATTTTGCAAAATGCATTGTAAATTCTATCAACTATTCCGATGGAAATATTGATTTCGTAATGCGAAGGACATATTTTTTGTATGTTAAGCTTTCTGATTTTATCAACCGAATGCATAAAGTCAATCGGATTCGTCGATGGATAGAATGCATCAAGGCATCCGCTATATATCAGATCTCCCGAATACAAGTATCCACGCTCTTTTTCATAAAAGCAACAATGTCCGGGAGAGTGTCCGGGAGTATGAAGCACTTGAAGCCTTCTATTGCCTAATTCTATAATGTCACCATCACGTATAGTGAATGAAGGCATGCCTTGAAAAACTTGATAGCTCTCAATATTGAAATCGTTTGGAAAATCACATGGCTTTCGAGTGAGGTTTTCTTTGACCATTTTAAGAGGAATCGGAAATTTTTCGGATATCCAAGCTATCTCTTTTTCATGCACGGCGAAATCACGAAAATACTTGTGACCGCCGATATGATCCCAATGAACATGAGTTGTTATCACGAGGACGGGCAATGAGGTAATACTGTTAACAATGCTTTTTATATTTACCACGCCTAAACCGGTATCTATTAAAACGGCGCGTTCTGTGCCGAGCAGTAAATAGCAATGTGGTTCTTCCCAGTGCCCATATTCACTTATTGCAAATGTTTCATTATCAATCTTTTCGATATGAAACCATTCCATAGCACATACTCCCTCAAATTGGAATTATCAATCTAAATCAATGTTAATCTCGTATTGGTCATCAATGAGAATAAAGTTTACATTATGCTTTTTCGCAAGGGCGAGGATTTCCGCATTATCTGTCAAAACGCTCTCAACGGTACACCATTCAACATCCAAACGATTTTCAATGACGTTTGCATATTTCTTTATGTCAGCAAAGTGATTTCTGATATATTCCTCACTCATTATAAGACAGTAATATTTGATGCTTTCAAGATACTCGGAGTCAAAGTCTTTCTGCCAATCGAATGGAATATAGCAGCCTTCGATAATTAAGTTCTGCTTGTTTTCAATAGCAGTTTTAACCATTTCACGGACGATGGGCCATAAGTATGCGGTCAAATCCTTATCATCACTCATAGGAGTAAGTTCTGTATTACCGCTACGAATCAGGCCCATTTTCAGATGATCTATGGACAGATAAGGATAGTGATATTTTTCGAGTAACTTTTGAGCAAGTGCAGTTTTGCCTGTGTGCGATGCTCCCGTTATTAAAACAATCATACTTTCTATCCTTACAAATTGGAATTTGTTTATTTCAAACCGCACTCTTTATACAGTTCTTCGATGCACGGTGATTTATACTCTATGTATCCGTCTATATCATTTGGAAACAATTCAGCGGCTTTTTCTTTTATCAAGCTGTATTTTTTTACCGCTTCGGGATTGCTTCGGAGAAAATTTCTGAATGTAATATGACGGTGCAATTCTTCCGAGCATTTCGGACATACATACAAGTGATGCATTTGCAGATGCTCTTTGCCGGAATACTTAAATGCCTCTCTATCCTTAATACCCAAATCACCCTCGTGGACATATCCGATTGCTTTCAAACCGTCAACCACCGCAGTAAATGCCGAGTAATCCTTAATAATCACGTCAATATCAATGCAAGGCTTGGCAGACATTCCTTCGACAGAGGTACTGCCGACGTGTTCAATGCCGATGATTAAATCACCAATGGCTTCTTCAATCTCACCCTTTATTTTTTCAAAAGCTGATTGCCATGCCACATCGTATGGCAGTACAACAACCTTTCTTGTTCTCATATAATTCACCTACAAATTCTTATTTATCGTTCTTTATGTTACCCTTTTGGATGTTCGCTTTAAGTATATCGTCGGTAATCTCATAAAGCTTTTCAGAGCCGAGCTTTGTTTTTGAATGTCTACGATAGACCTGCTCTGCTGACACGCCGTGCTCTCTCCAATCCGCGCCGTCGTTGCTGTTGTTAAGCATCAAGGGCTGCATGTTATCAAGCGCGTGAGCGTACTTTGCCTCCGCAGTTTCATTTGCTTCAAACTCGTCAAAAAGAGATATAAGCTCTTTCTTTTGGTCATCCGGCAAGAGCGAAAAAATGCGCTCCTTTGCTCTGTTCTCCCTTTCCTTTTGGGTGACTTGGCTATCGGAGTCGTAGGCATACGTGTCACCTGCATCGATCTCAACGATATCATGTATCAGACACATCAGCATTACTCGGCTGATGTCAAGTTGCTCGTTTGCATATTCGCGAAGAAGGTACGCCATTACCGCCATATGCCAAGAATGCTCGGCATCGTTCTCACGCCTTCCGTGACCGGATAGATGCGTTTGACGGAATATATTCTTTACCTTGTCTATCTCAAGTGAGAAGGCAAGCTGTTTTTCTATTCTTTCGTCCATTCTTTCCTCCTGTTAATTGGATTTTATCTATCACTACGCCTTATGTCCGCCGATCTGAGCGTTGCGGTCCTTTGCCGTAGCACCTTCTTCAAGGTTCATTCCCTTGAGGATCGCGTTCTTGCCGTATTTCTTCTTGATATCTATGATGGCGGTCTGCATCTGCTTTTCTTTTTCGAGAGTCGCTTTCTCTTCGGCTCTCTTGCGCTCCTCTTCCTCGTAATCCACGAAGATACTAAGCTGCTCGGTGCCCGGCGTTTCTTCCTTTACCTCGCCCTCAGAGATCAGACGGTTGACCGAAATATTCATTCTTCGAATAAGCAGGTCGGGATTTACGATCCTATCAAAGAGGTCGGAGACCTCCTGAACAATGCGTTTGGTGGAGGAAGTGTACGCAAAGTTTGCCGTTCCAAGCGAATGCTTGGGCGTTTTTCTGCCGTAGTGATCTGTGGTGACCTCACCTTTGTAAAGCTTGCTACGCTTCGGGTCGGTCAAGTTTTCAATATCATATCCAACGGTAATAACCACCTGATTGGTTACAAGCCCCTTTTCCACAAGATCAAGTGAAAGCAAGTCTGCCATTTCTCTGATAACAAGCTTGGCTTTGTCAAACTCATACGGACAGTGAAGCACCTGCCCCGACGTTAGACTCTTGGTTTCAGGCTTGTAAGATTTAATAACGTCGATCGTACAGGGCTCATATCCCCAAGCATGGTCGATCAGAAGCTCTGCATTCACACCGAAAAGCTTATACAGAAGCGCTTCGTTTCGTCTCTCAAACATACCGCCGATGGAGCACCGTGCAACGTCGCCCATCGTGAACATTCCGTTTGCCTCAAGAGAGCGTGCATATCCCTTTCCTACTCTCCAGAAGTCTGTGAGAGGTCGGTGATCCCAAAGCTCCTTTCGGTAGGAAATTTCGTCAAGCTCGGCAATTCTGACTCCATCCTCGTCGGCAGGCATCTTCTTTGCCTTAATATCCATCGCAACCTTGGCAAGATAAAGGTTTGTACCGATACCCGCCGTTGCGGTAATTCCCGTCGTGGCAAGCACGTCACGGATAAGCATTCGTGCAAACTCGTGCCCGTTCATCCCACGAGATTTCAAATATCCCGTGGCATCAATAAACACCTCATCAATGGAATAGACGTGTATATCCTCGGGAGCAACGTGCTTGAGGTAAACCTGATAGATACGGGTGCTGTAATCCATATAGTGCGCCATTCTCGGCGGTGCTACGATATAGCCGACAGCAAGCGATGGGTTTTCTTTCAGCTCGTTAATGTTATAAGACTCGCCTACGAGCTTACCTGCTTTTCTTCTCCGCTCATTGTTAACCTCCTTAACCTTCTGAACAACCTCAAACATTCTCGGTCGTCCCGGAATACCAAAGGATTTAAGAGACGGAGAAACGGCAAGTCCTATGGTTTTCTCTGTTCTGCTCATGTCTGCAACGACAAGATTTGTCGTCATCGGATTTAATTTACGCTCAATGCACTCAACGGAGGCATAAAACGACTTCAGATCTATGGCGATATATACTTTATCCGAACTCATTCTTGACCTCCTTTGTTAGATTTAAAAATGCATATGTTCCGAGATTTCTTTAATATAATATTATATCATAAAAAAGTGAATACATCAATATTTTCTCGAAAATTCACCCCATTATGCCACTAAAAAAACGCAGCGATATATTTCACCCGCTACGTCGTTGTGATTGCTTAAATGGGGGCTTTCTCAAAGCCTACTAAAACGCCGCCCTTTTCGGCGTAAAAGCTACACAAGCCTCTGAGCTTATGTATCTCAATCAATGCATTTTTAAACTTAGCAAGGATTAAATCCTTTAACTGCAATGCTGCAGACTCATTCTGACAATGACCAATACTGATCTTACCTGAACAGAAGCCCTCTGCTTCAAGATCGGTCACAATTGTTTCAAGTGCACGTCTTTCTCCTCTGCACTTGTGCAGTTGCTCAAGCGTTCCTTCGTTACTCGCCTTTCCCACAACGCCGATACCGACAATACCGACAAGCCTTGCCGCAATGGGAGACACACGACCGTTATTTGCAAGCGTCTTCAGGGATTTTAGCATAAACAGAAGTCCTGTTCTCTTTGTGTACTGTGTAATACTTTTACAGATCTCCTCGTAAGGCACTCCCGCCTTGACAAGCTCCTCAACCTTTTCAATTGCCAAAGCGATTTCGGGTCCGGTCGATAGAGTGTCGATTACCAACACACGCTTGCCTTCATTCTCAGACTCATAAATTTGTTTTGCGGCACAGGCGGAATTATAGCTACCCGATAGACTGCTTGTTATGGTAAAGCAGAATATATCGTCTGCATCTCCAAAGGCATCAAGCCAATCGACAGTATTTGGACAAGAGGATTTCGATTTACCCTTGTACTTATCCAAATATTCCACCATTTCATTTACGTCAAGACTCTCATCGTCAACAAATTCTCTTTCACTCGTAATGATTTTCATCGGCGCACACGCAAACTCTACGTGTTTCAGGCTCAGCAGATCACACGATGTGTCTGCAACAATTTTTGTTTTTCTCATTTTCATACCTCCTTCAATCCAAAAATTGTATCAAATTCTATTTCTTTCTCTTATCGAGAATTGGCAATAATCAATTCAAATTCGCTATTTTTTGCTACCGCTTAATATACGCTTATTTACGCAAAAAGTCAAGATATTTTTTGTAAATTTTAAGAAGGATTTTATCACATTTTAAATAAAAAACGCAGCGGTATATTTCAACCACTGCGTCATGATCAGATATGAATTATGCCGAACTTATCGTCAGCGTAATATGCACCGGTGAAAACGTTGAAGATAGCCGTGCACCTTATTCCGTTATAGTCAACGATAAAGGTTCTCTGCTGTCCTTGCATCGTTTCGCCGAGTATTGTGATCTCGCTTAACTTTCCGTCAAGGGAGTGAATATGAGCCTGCTCCTTGAAGGGCTTTTCGTAATATGTAATCATTACCCATTACTCCTTCATTCTTCTGCAGGAGGCATTTTCTCAGCCATGTACTTATCGTATTCCGAAGAATAGATTTCATAGGCTGCCTCTCCCATCTCTCTGAGATCTTTCTCCTCGAATAACCACAAGGGATATTCACAGAATCCGCTCGATTTTGTGAACTGAGTTTTGGTCGCCATTCCCTGTTCAAGCAATTGATCAACAAAATCACAGTTGTTTGCATCTATATATGCACAGTTTTTCATCCCGATAAACTCACCGAAAGAAAGAGTCAGCGAGCAATAATCGTTGGGATCGTTTTCATTCGTGACATCGACAAGGGTAATTGCCAGTCCCGGCATTTCCTTTCCTGAAAAATCTCGAACTGAATAGAGCTCCAAGCGAGGTTCTACAGTCAATCGGCGTCCGGAGAATTCTTCTAACTCATATTTCATATCAATTTTTCCTCCTCATTGTTTTTTTGCGGAGGAGCAAGGTTATCCTTGCCCCTCACCTTGTTTTGTTCATTAGCCCCTCCCAGATAAAATCGTCAAGTCCCTTATATCTTGGATCCCAAACATAGGTCCCAAACTTTAAGTCCATGCTATCAAGGAGACTAAGAAGGTTTCTGAACCCATTTTGAACGTGGTAATTCGTTGTGAAATCCATATCAAATGCGGTTCGAATGCTAACAAGCCCCTCCTCTCGAAGTGCCTCCAGCATTGTTTTTAGCTGCGTTAAGGTATTGACACCCGGAACAGCAATCACGGAAATACCCGTTAGCTCATGGATAACGTCGGCTTTCATCGGTCCCTCGGTCAGTATCATCTGCGTGGAAACGGAGCCTGCCAGATGTGCCCATCCTTCCGCCTTGCATCCGTCCTTTCTGTCCGTGCTGGATACCCACCTGAACTTTCGTTCCTCGGTATTATCCCTGCGGATCTGCAACCCCTGAATGAGACCCTTCTGATCTCTTACGGGTATGAGAATGCCGCGTGCCTCGTGAACAAAGGTCCACTCCCCGCTTTCCTTACGAAAGAAGCCGGGAACTCCCGCAAGATAATATCCTTCCGACCGAAGTTGCTTAGCCATCATACTCATCCCGGCAACCGGTGTGGTCTTGTATCCCAGTCTGTCGATCTCCGCATCTGTAAGACCCCTGTTTCGTAGATTCTCCCGATGATCCTGCGACAAGCTCAGCTTGGAAAGCAACGCTGTATAGGTCGCATGCCTGCTCTCTACATCCATTAAAGGACTTTCGACTTCTTCCGGAACGGGCGGTGTAATGGGTACGGCTTTTCTCGGTTCACCGTTCTTATCCAAGTTTCTGCCCATCTTCCAGCATAAGTCCTTATACACGTCCTTACGTGGTACGTTTGCAAAGTACGCATACATATCAAACATACCGCCGCCAAGACCGCACTTTGGACAGCAAAAGACGTTCTTTCGCAGGTTGATATTCAAATGCTTACTGCGCGGATCTTTGGGATCGTCACAGCATGGGCAGTGGATATTGTAGGAAAACTCGTTGTGCTTTGGATAAGGCAAACCAAGTATGCCGACGATATCGATCATTGTGAATATTTCCATGTAATTCCTCCTTTCCGGGGATAGCCGAAGCTACCCCCGATTTTTGTTTGGTGTCTTACGCGGCCTGCGTCGCGGCATATTCACAGATCACCTTTGCCGCTTCTTTCATTTTCTCATCGCCTTCATACTTGGTCGCCAAGTAATTGATGAAGCTCGGATCGAGTTGGAGAACGTCTCCAAGTGTTCTTCCCTGATACTTTTTCAGTGTACAAGGTACCTTGCAGGCGAGTTGGAATTTCTCTTCGGGAGTCAGTTCCTTCGGGGGTGCAGTTGCCGTTAAAGCAGGAGCACCCGTTTCGCCTATGTTCGTAGAAATGTTCTCTGCTCCTGATTCATCGCCGAAGCTTGCAGCACCGCTGCCAACGTCAAGAGCGAATTCATCAGGTGCATTTGCCGAGAAGGATTCACCTGCCATTGCGAACTGCAAGCCAAAGCCTGCGTTGCGGAGCGCGATTCCGATAGCTGCCGTCTGTGCCCATTCTCTGGGGCTTACAGATGGTATATCTTCACACTTGGCTCTTGATGCGGTTGCCTCGGCAAGATATGCGTCAACAGGATCCTTGTAGTCAGGGTGAATTCTTGCGGTTGCAACAAAGATATTCCCCTTCTGCTCGGTTCTGAGCGAGATCTTACCCAAGGGATATTTGAGTCTGAACCACGCAATCTGTGCAATAACGGGCAGACGCTTACGGGTTTCCTTGGAGTTGAGATCGGTATAATCCACCGTATAGTCTTCGGGATTAAAGCCTTCCACGGCGTTGATCGTTGAGAGTATATTGATATTTTGACTCATAATAAGTCCTCCTTAAATTTTGAAAAGTGTGTCTCTGTACTGAATCCAGACCGGGATGAAGGCATTTACGAATTCACTGATATAAGCCTTATACACCTGATCCGTATCGAGCACCAAGCTTCTGCTTTTATTGGTTCCGGAATTGTAAACGGCAATAAGCGTATTCTTTGCCGTTTCTCTCTTCTTTTTACCGTCTTCGTCGGTTCTGCCTCCTGTGCATCTTTCGTCAATAAGGCTCTTCAAAAGAAGCGTTGTCACCTCATAGTGAAGGCTAATGGCGTTCTTATCGGTCGTAATGGGCGTACATGCTCCGATGGCATTGAAGGTTTCAAGATTACCGATACGGTACTTCATCTCCTGATACGCGAACGCATCCATAGGGCTACCCTTGCCCTCACCGATCTTAGCACGAACGGACTTCAATTTTGCATTGTATTCTTCAAGTATCGTCATAACTTTTACTCCTTTGAATTGATGATATCCTGCATTCTTTTTGCGAGGCAGGTCCCGCGCTTGTCTGTATCGGTTCTTTTGATTGCAGTACACATTGCTCTGCGTTCTCCGACGATAATGACCTTGTTCTTGCCACGGGTGATAGCCGTGTATACGAGAGGTCTTGTCAGCATCACGTAATGAGCACACTGCAGGTTGATAATGACTGTACTGAACTCCAGTCCTTGACTTTTGTGGACTGTGGAAGCATAGCCGTGGTCAACCATATCCATTTCTACAAGGTCGTATTCCTTAATGCGACCGTCCCCGAAATCGATCTGCACCAGCGTATCATCACCGACGTTTACGATCTTACGGATGTATCCGATGTCGCCATTGTTTACGTCCTCGAAGTTACGGATCTGCATCACCTTATCTCCCTCTCGGTAGATCCTGCCTCCTCGCTCGGGCGTTTCTGCCTTTGAAGGTGCTGCGGGATTGATCTTATCCCGTATCTGCTCGTTGAGAGCATTGACACATGTTTCGGTCTTCTGCCTGAGAGGAGTTAAGAGTGCTACGTTGTCGATGCCGTGAAGTGCGGCTTCCTGCATATACAGGTCAACGATGGTGGCTGCAGAATCGATAAGTTCGGGAGACTCATGAAGACGGAAATCGGTTCCGTATTCCAGATTCATATTCCCGTGTCGAATGATCTGCGCATTGGTTGCAATTCGGCTTCCCGCGTTCTGTCTGAAAACGCGATCCAGTCTGACACAAGGTACGATACCCGATGAGATCATCTCGCTGAGCACCGCGCCCGGTCCAACCGAAGGAAGCTGATCGGAGTCACCAATGAGGATCAGCTGTGCGCCTTCTTTAATTGCTCCAAACAGATGGAGCGCCAGATAAACGTCCAACATACTCACCTCATCCACGAGAATGAGATCAGCATCAAGGGTATTGGCGCTTCCGTAGCTTCCATCTTCTGAGGCAAAGAGCCCAAGCGCTTTATGCACCGTGGATGCTTCTCTTCCGGTTGCCTGACTCATTCTTCGCGCTGCTTTTCCTGTGGGAGCACATAGGCAAATGGTTTTTCCCGGATACTTCTTTTTGTAAATGTCGAGAATCGCCCTTTGAATCAGCGACTTACCCGTACCGGGACCTCCCGTAATAATGGCAAGTCCGTTGGTAAGCGCCGTCTTGACTGCATTGCGCTGCTCGGGAGCAAGCTTCAGCTTCATAACCGTTTCCTCTTTGTCAAGCTCAGTATCAAGGTCATCATACTGACAATTGATTTTGTTATTAAGCTGCTTGATCGTCGCTCTTGCAAGCGCTCCTTCAACAGCTGCGGTTTTTGAACGAAAGACGTCTCCGCCGTAGCATACGAGCTGCCCTTGATTAACGAGAACCATGGCACGGCACGCCGCCATTTCTTCGGTAAGACCTTCTGTATCCAAAAGCTTCAAGGCTGCCTTGATAAAGGCGTGCTTCTCAAGGCAAAGATGTCCTCTTCCCTCGGCATCCACGAGCGTGAAAAGCAAACCCTCGTCCACACGTCGCGGATCAAGCGGATGCATTCCCATACTGAGAGCGATTTTGTCTGCCGTAAGAAAGCCGATACCGGAGATCTCGCAGAGCTTATACGGGTGATCCTTTACCGTTTCAATTGCTCGGTTTCCGTATTCCTTATAAAAACGAATCGCTTTATTTGCTGTGATGCCGTAGGGGGAGAGAAATGCAATAACATCCCTCGCTCCACGGTTCATCATATAGGACTCGCAGATCTTTTCCAGCTTTCCTTCGGTAATACCTGAAATGCTAAGTAGCTTCTTTGGATCCTTATCGAGTATTTCGAGTGCATCATCGCCGAACACGTCGTAAATCCGTTCGGCTGTCTTGGGACCGATTCCTTTGATCTGTCCCGAGGAAAGGTATCCGATGATTCCCTCTCGTGACGGTTCGATGACCTCGCTGTAATTCTCGACCTCAAATTGAAGTCCAAACTTACTGTTCTTCGTCCACGTCCCTTGCATATCGTAGCGGATCTTATCCGAGAGCGGTAAGCAATAGCCTACCGCTTTGATCTGACTGATCGGCTTACCGGACGTATCCAGTACGCGCTCACAGGGAACGTAGCTTGCAACCGTGTAAGTTCCCGGGAGGACGAGTTGGGGGGATGTGGGATAGATGAGTCTTTGAAATTCACATAGCATCTTCGTCTCCCTCCCCGTCGTCTTCGTGCGGAATGATCTCCTGCGCGGACAGCGAAAGGTATCGGTGGGCGTTGTCATATACGAGCAGGTCGAGATTATAGCCGTTTTTCTCGGCAATCTCCTTTATCACCCCGTATAGACCTCTGTTAAATACCCGAATCTCCTTTCCAAGCTCGAATGCACGGTTGATCTCTCCAAGCATTCCGGAGCTCAGCTTACCGCCGCAGACAAACATCCGCTTGCATTTTTTGAGTATGACAAGACCAAACTGCAAGGCAACGTCGCGCTCCTCGGGTACTTCGTCATCAAGTACCATCGGAAGAAATGCGTGAGGTGCCACAGCGTTCTGTCCCATCTTCATATTGGCATAGCACATATAAGCTCGCACGGCACTGACGTTCATCTCCTTTGCCTTAACCGTTTCTGCGCGCAGCGGCGAGCAGATATAGGTTTCCGGCTCATAGCTATCTGATAGCAGGATCTGATACATCATAGCCTGCGCCCAACATGCTTCAAAGCCTTTATGAGCGTCAAACTTAAAATCCTTATGTTCCATAACGTTACTCCTTTTATAGTGCCTCAACAGTAACCTTCATCTTACGGGACAGAGACTCCTTTACAACGTCCGCATATATGAGCGGATGGTTCTTCTTGAGTGCTGCCGTGTCGGTTCTGTTCGATACTCTGGTGGCGAAGTCAATGAGAAGCTTATCCGATGTCGTTTCAAGAACAGCCTTCTCATGTTCCTTCATAATTTCTGCAAATCGCACTGACAGTGCTTCAAACTCCTTTGTTCTGATTTTGATTTCTTCTTGGTATTCTCCGATCTCGGTCTGCAGAACACTCATTCTTCTGAGATCCGGCTCATACTTCATCGGGAATTCCAACGTAGGTAGTGACGCATCACTTCTCGGATAGATATTCGCAAGCGACTTGAGTGCAAGCGTTGGAGGAATCTTATCCATAGTAGGGGGTACGTCGTGTTCGAGGCTCCAAATCCAGCGTTCCAGCTTATCGAAGATCATATCCTCGATTACCTTATCTCGCTCAAGTGTCGGAAGCGCCAAATCCTGGTCGGGGTTGTTTCCCCACACCGCAGAAAAGGCTCCGTGATTGACATCTGCGACCGCGAGATAGAAGCGCAATTGAAGCTCATAGTTGTACGGGTATCCGTTGTTGTCCCACTCCTTTGCCACTCGCCAAGAACAGCTTTTGCATTCAAGGATTCCGCGTTCTCCGTCCGATGCTCTGATAAAGCGTCGGTCAAAGTCTGCAAGCGCAAACGGAAAATCCGCGTGCTGATACATATTAGTGTCATTGATCACCGTGTTTCCGGTTTTCTTTCCGTACCAATATGCTGCGATGTCCTCAAGCATATGTCCCATTTCGAGTGTGTTGGCATTGGCTTTGGGCGGAGGCTTCATTTTTCCCTTTTTGATCATCCACAGCTCAAGCGGCGTTACCCAAGGTGATACTCCGAAAATGGCTGCAACGTCGCTTCCTCCGGTCGTATAGGGGATATCTCCCTTCGGACCGTGCATACGGCATTCAAGCCATCTCGCGTTGGTCATACCGGCGGTATCACACAAAATAATCGGTGCTGCCATCAGTAAACCACCTCGGTTGCAAGATCGTACTCCTTCCAGTTGAGTGTTAAAGCTCTCGCCATATTCTCCTCAACGGAAAGCATTTTGCTTTCGGGAGTATTCTGGATCTTGAGGTTGTACGGGATCTCCTGCATTGCCATAAACACATCGTGTGCCGTTGCCGTTGGCCCGCAGGTCATACGGAACATAGCAATCGCCTCCAAAGCCGCTTTTTTCGGCATACTGAGCTTCTTGCAAACACGTGTCATAGCGTTAACCGGATAGTTCAAGTTGATCGTGAGAAGCTTTTGAAGCTGCTCCATGCTCTTTCCAAACTGTGCGAACAGCTGATCGAGTGCAGCATCAAAATCCGATACCTTTTTGCCGTTTCTGTGGTCAACGGCAATACAGCCTCCGATGTGGATGGGATGCTGACCTCCGAGCAAGAGAGCCGAAACCTTCGCGGAAGCGATTCCGGTATCCGACGTTAAGAAGCGTACTCCCGGAACGAGCTTGTCTGCGAGCTTCGTCTGTCCCATTGCCGCTATGGTTTTTGCGTATGTGCCGATCAGATCCTCCTTCTGTCCAGGCAGCTTCCACGATGCACCCGACATCGCATGATCTGCGTAACCCGTTTCAAATACGTTGCCGGGGAAACGCTCGTCAAGATTTCTCTTCAACGTTTGAATCAGCTCGTCGATCGGAAGGATCGAGTAATCCACCTCATCACCGGAGTGAACGGCAGAAACCTTTTCGTCTCTGATCAATACAAGCGCGTTCGAGGGAAAAATCTGAAGACAGGCATTAAGGGTGTTGGCAAGCACATCCCTCGGAAGCTTGGGGAGGACTGTTCCTCCGATTTTGGCTCGATCCAGAAGGCTCTTATAAGCCGTCATGCGAACGGGATAGAGTTCTCCGTTCACTCGAATAGCGAGCCCGAGATTGTTTGCCGTATCCTCTACGGCTTCGGTTGTGGTTCCTGTTGCGAATGCTCCGATATCCTCATAGAGCGGCGATTTCTTGTCAAGCGGCTCAACTCCAAGCTCCTTGACCGGAACCCGTGTCCACTGACTTCCCTTCGCCTGCTCCTGATGAAAATCCAAGAGCGTGGGATAGGAACTGAATGTGACGTAGTAGTTGTCTTCACATCTTTGCATAGTACTATGCTCCTTTCTTTTTTTGCGGTTTTTCCGCTTTGATATATAACAAAAACCGCCAATCTCAAAAAAGACTGACGGTTTATGCCCAATATTAAGGCGCCGGAAATAAAAAAGTGCCAATAGCGCACTTATGTGCGTTACTGACACTATGAATGAACTCTGTTAAACTGTATCTGCTCGAGGCAAATTAGAAACTTTACGCTATTATTATAACAGATATCCCGGCCTTGGTCAATGCTTCTTTCAAAATTGGCGGGTAAAAGGCAGAAGAAAGGCAAAATTAATAAAGAGCTGAGATCAAAATGACCTCAGCCCCTTCCGGTGATTGTTTTTAGTTCATATCGAACTGAAGGTTATATGCAAAATCCCATTCTTCAATAGGCTTTTTAGGAACCTTATCAAACGGCGGACACGGTGCATCCTCAATTGCTTCAAGAGTTCCACAGGAGGCGCACACGTAAACGTCTGCTCTTCTGCTGAATGCATTGTGAGAAAGTTTCGGATCCATCTTATTTCCGCACCTCGGACATTTCGAAAATTGTCCTGCCTTCTGCCTGAAATAGATTCGTGAAATCAGGCTTTGGAGAAGAATGTTTTTGAGCTCATGGCGGTCCTGCCACATTCCGAACTCGGTATCGGTAAGAATCCTTGCCATATACTCCTCGTTCTGAAACTCATTCTGCTCGAATTCGTTGATGCAAACATAGCACTCACCGTTGATGCCTGTTTCGAGATCAACGTCTTCGGGATTATATTCGCGTGCTTCGCACCAATCTTTTACGTACTTTTTATACGCATCATTGACAATTTGTATGTAGTTCATACTATTCTCCTTTTCTGATTAACATCCACTTGCCGCGCTCAGTGCAACGGAAGTGCTTTGGGTTGATCGTTAAGGTCTGTCTGACCTTATCCTTCCAGTATTGATGTGTTTGAGCCCTCTTGTGAGGTTCAATCTTTTCATACAAGAACGTGAGCGTTACCGGTCCGTCGCATTCTTCCATTACGGCTGCGACAATATCTCTCCACGTAGCACCTGCCATGTCTCTGATATCTGTTTTCATTTCTTTGGAAACAATAACAGGGACAAGAAGCGGAGAATCCTTCCGGACCACCATCACGTATTCGTGAAGGATCGGGATAAAGTTCCCGCTATATTGCGTATTATCCGAGAAGCAGTTGTGCTGTGCCTTGATAATAATGTTCTCAAGCGTTCCAGGCTTGATGATCTCTGCGAGCATACTGTAGAGCTTTCCTTTTTTCTTGATGTCACCCATAAGGACTGCCATGCGACCGCCCTTTTCGAGAGATGTAAACTGCTTCATCATTGCGTAGTTCATCGCTTCCACGAACTGATCCCAATTGGGAATGCGGGAGAGATCTAATTTGCGGGGATCGTATCCATACTGAGCTTGTACTTCCGATGCCTTATACATTACGTCAGAATACTTGATAATATCCCAGTATGGCGGATGCCAGAAGATAAACTCCGGGCGCTCCTTGATTTCGCTGCTCATAATATCGAACCCGCTGTGCAAGTCGTAAAGCTTACTTTGAATACCGCATCTGTCCGCCGCAGCTTTGGTTGTGCCGCTTCCGCACATATAGTCGCAGATCTCAGCGGGCTTGAAAAAACCTATTAAGTCCTCAATGAGTTTTGGAGAGCAATTACCACGGTAACGGTTGTTTCCGCCCTCTCCTCTTTCAGGATAGGATACGATGCTGGTTAGTTTTCTTTCCATAGCCGCCTCCTA
>JAZUBI010000176.1:0-4143 GCA_045638385.1 Eubacteriales bacterium | reverse complement strand
GGAGTTCGAGTCAGTACGAAATAACGCAAAAAAGAGGTATAGATGCGTTGCATCTATACCTCTTTTTTGGTGACCCGCCGGAGACTCGAACTCCGGACCCCTTGATTAAAAGTCAAGTGCTCTACCATCTGAGCTAGCGGGTCATTTTTGCTACCCGAATATTATATCACAACGAAAACGTTTTGTCAACATTAAATTTCAAAAAAACCAAAAAATAATTGACAAAATTCTCTTTTTATAGTATGATATAAATTAACAAAGCATTTTGGAGGCGCAAATGAGAAAAAGTTTTAAAATTATTCTTGCAATAATGCTCGTAGCAATGATTTTCGTAGTCGGCGGATGCGATAAATCGGGCGACAGCGCCACAACAGAGCAGACAACCACAAGCTCGGAAACCGAAACCGTGCATATACACGAATTCAGTGAAGCCACCTGTACAGAGCCGAGCACCTGCACGCTCTGCGGCGAGACAAACGGCGATGCTCTCGGACACACCTGGCAGGAAGCCACCTGCAAATTACCCAAAACCTGCACTGTCTGCGAGGTAACAGAGGGCGACCCCATCGATCACACAGGCGGCACTGCAACCTGCCTTGGCAGAGCGAAATGCGACGTCTGCGGCAAGGTCTACGGCGAAGTCGGCAAGCATTTATATGAGGCTGAGATAACTACTCCCGAATATCTTTCTACTGCTGCTACAATGGTGCGCCCCGCCGTATATTTCTATGCATGCGTTTATTGCGGCGCGAAGGGAACAGAAAGATATGCACACGGAGGCACAATTATGGAAGAGCTTCAGAATATGTACGGAGACAAGCTTGAAAACGGAGCGGATGCAGATGGATATATGTATTTTACAGATCCTCACCCCGTCAACTGCGACTTGAACGCGGCTTTCTGGGACGGCCGTCTTGCGAGATTTGAAAAGCTTGCAGAGTATTACGGATACACGGGCGCTAAATTCGCAGTATGCGGCGGAGACTGGTTCAATAACTCCAACTCCAAGGAAAGCGCAATTGCCATGCTCGAATACATAAGAAATATGACGAGAGATCTCTTTGGCACCTGCTACCTTGTAGTCGGAAACCATGATTATAACTATCAGTTCGTTTCAAACGGAGCTAACGGCAGCAGCCCGCACAAGTTGACCTCAGAGGAGCTTGCGGCAGTATGGTTCCCCGAATACGGCAAGACCTACTATTCCTTCACAAGCGATACCACTCGGTATTACGTATTTGACAGCGGAATCGACTGGGGACACAGCTCTCTTACCGATCTTGATAAGGAGCAGGTCGTTTGGTATCTTGAACAGCTTTCAAAGCAGGACGATAAGCACATAGTGCTTATGCCTCACATGGTCCACATCTCCGGAGCAGAGGATAATTACAACCCCGGAACACTCGAATACGCTAAGATCAGCGCCGCATACAATGCGCGCTCAACCTACACCTTTAACGGCGTAACATATGATTTCAGCGATAAGACCGGTATGGTAGAATACATCATAGCAGGACACCATCATGCCGATGTTACGGGCACAATAGAGGGGATCCCCTTTGTTTTGACCGCAACTAACAATAGCGGAGATCCCGCAACGGCAGATTTCGTATATGCCGATTACGCATCAAGAACGCTGGTTCTTATGCGTGTAGGAAACGGTAACGGAAGAGTAGTAAACCTCCTCCCCATAGCCGAATAAAAAACAAAAATTGCTTCACGGAAACGTGAAGCAATTTTTTTGTATTTAATTATTTTTCAACCTTTTCTTCGGTAGGCTCAGCACCAACCTCGGCTTCACTTTCTTGAGGAGCTCCGTTTGCCGTAGCCTTATCCTTTTTGGGGGTGCGACCGAATTCAGCCAAATGCGCCTTCAAAATATCCTTTTTACCGGTCTTTATAAGCCTTGCGTAAACGATCTTTTTAATAATATCGTAGATTACGGCAAATGTGGGAACACCGATGAGAAGTCCGATGAATCCCCAAAGACCTCCAAAGAAGAGAACCGCAAAAATAACGCAGAAGGGAGAGATCTGAATGTTACCGCCAACGATGTGCGGGTCGATAATGTTACCGTCAATAAACTGGATAACGCAAACGAAAACGATAAACCAGAATAGCAGCCAAGGATTGTCGTTCGTCATAAGGATTATGAATCCGGACGGTATTGCTCCAAGGAAGGGACCGAAGAAGGGAATGATGTTGGTGACACCGCAGATAAGAGCGATAAGTGCCGCATAATTTATTCCCATCACCTTAGCGAATATGAGATAGAGAATACCTATAAGTGTGGAGTCGATTATCTTTCCTTCAAGGAATCCGCCAAACATTCTGTCGGCAAATTTGACCTCTTTTATAATAGCGTTTGCGTGCTTTTCTTTGAATATGCAGTGGATGAGCAGTGTGGATTTCTTTGCAAAGGTCTTGCGTCCCGCAAGGAAGAATACCGAAATAACAAGTCCGACAGCAATGTCGAATATAACTCCCACAAAATCAACAACGCCAAGTATTACCGATTTTCCAATATCGGGGAATCTCTTGGGAAGCTCGGTTTGTATCCATGTCCATGCGGCATCAATGCCCTGATCTGCATATCCCGCGATCTGAGGATTTTTAGCCTTGAATTCGGTAAACCATTTGGATGCTGCATCAACGTATTCGGGGATTTTTTTGATAAACTCGGTAACGCTTCCGTAAATCTGAGGAATAACTATCCATAAAAGACCGCCTATAATGATGATCCATGTAACGTATGTAAGGACGACCGCAATAAAATTAGCCTTTTTAGCGGCTTTTTTTACAACGCGCTTTCTCGTAGGTCTCTGCATTCTCTTGAGCAAGAGCCTCTCATATGCGTTACATGTAGGCTTTAATATGTATGCGATGACCGCGCCTATGATAAAGGGCCTTAAGATCTTCACAACAGCGCGAATATTCTCCATCAGCCCTTGGCTGTTAAAGATCATAAAGAAGAACGCGATGGCGATCGCAAGTCCTCCGCCGATAATCAAGGAAATGTAAAAGCCTTTTTTGACCTTTTCCTTGTTTATTACAAATTTTTCTTGATCCATTTTTCCTCCGCAAACGGCTAAGATAAAGATTGAGCCGTTTAATTGTATATAACTTCACTTTATATTATAACACGACAAATTTTTCTTGTCAATGACCGACATTCGATTTTTAGCACAAAAAAATCTTAAAATATCTTAAAATTGCTTACCTTATCACGTCATCGGGGATGTTTATCGATATACCCTCGAAAAGATCCGAAAAGCAGGAATCGTCCTCGATCTCAAGACGCACTCCCTCGATGTGGATATATCGCAACGAGCCGAAATCATAGCTTGAAAGAGGTCTGTCGAGGGCATCGTTGGTATGCGCGCAGACAAGAGTCTGACCCTCGCAAAAGCCTGATATGATAAGTGTGTGATAAAAATCTCCGGTGTCATCTGCAAGCTGTACCACGTCTCCCTCAATGGCGCCGGTGGATCCGACTTCCATTCCGTAAGGGCCAATGCCGCCGTTCATCTGCATAAAGTCCTGCCTACCCGTAAGAAAATCGTAAAAATATTCAACCGAGCTCCAAGCGGGCGCGCGATCATTCTGATCTATGTAAAACCACCCAAAGTCGGGAGTGAAATTCATTCGGCAGCTTCCCGCGAAAATACATTGAGATACGAAATTTGTGCAATCTCCGCCGCGACCTGCAAAGTTTGTGAAAAGGGGATTGCGATCAAGCGCCCACCGTCGCGCGTACTCAACCGCACGCGCACGGTTGTATTCCTTGTAAACTATCATAATATCACCTCTCAAAATAATGTTTACTCCCATTATATTCGCATATTTATGAAAGTGACAAATAAATTGCAATTTATGGGTGAGTTCGTCACGGCAAGAGCGAAGCAGTTTAAAAGTTTTTCCGTCGCTTTTTTCAAAAGGCGACCGCACATCCAAGGCGCGGAGCGTTGGTCGCCGTCCGCAGACGGCGAAATTCCTTATCGTTAGAAAGCGCCACGAAAGGGTGAATTTCGGCGTAGCCGAAAGAGGGAAAACACACAAGTGGGGGTTTTCCCTTATCCAACATAGGCTATCTAAAATCGTTAGACGCTTTTTTCTTTGGCATTAGAGGCGCAAAGAAAAAAG
>JAZUBI010000175.1:0-1003 GCA_045638385.1 Eubacteriales bacterium | reverse complement strand
CCGCTTCGCTATCCGCGAGGGTGGCCGCACTGTCGGTTCCGGCGTCGTCACCAAGATCTTCGAGTAATCTGATTACCGAAATCTCGGCTTAAACGCTCACAAGCGAAATAAAGGCGAGTCCCTTAGGGGGCTCGCTTTTTTTGTGTTTTTAGAGGATAGGCAAAAGGACAAACTGGTGCATATAAAGAATCAGCTGCGCCAAAGGGATCCTTCCGCCGGGGACCTCATCCGTCTGCCCTTCGGGCATCCACCTTCCCCAAAGGGGAAGGTTATATTTACCAGCAGAGACAAACAAACTAAACCTTCCCCTATGGGGAAGGTGGCGCGGCGTCAGCCGTGACGGATGAGGTCTCTGCGCGCATGCGGATGCAAACCAAAGAATCTGCAACGTGAAAGGCGAGACTGAGGGAATTCTTGCGCCCAAAATCGGCTTGAGATGCTCAGGTTTGCTCTTGTGAACCCCATGTCTCTTTTCGGCTCGTGTTATTCTGAACGGGAAAACGTATTTCCGCGTTCAATGAGGTGAAAGGAAAATCGCCTCAAAACCCGGATCAAACATTCGTCTGATGATTTATTTTTTTAATTATTTTCAGCTTTTTTATGAGCGCGAGTGAGAAAACGGGAGAAAACAGGAGAAAACGGGAGTTTGTCAGCGGTAATCGAAAAAACTCTAAAAAAACTCAAAAAAACGGGTTGACAACTATAGACACATCGCGTATAATGATCAAGCATGTTTGGCAGGCATTTATTTGGCCTGCATTTCTGAAAAGGAGGTGTCTTGTATGGCTGCTGCTGGTGTTCGCGTGAAGATCACGCTGGCCTGCATGGAGTGCAAGCAACGCAATTACAACACGATGAAGAATAAGCGTAACAATCCGGACCGTATCGAAATGAGCAAGTACTGCCGTTTCTGCAAGAAGCATACGGCTCATAAGGAAACCCGCTAATTCTGCGTCAAAACCGACAAGGATGTGAAAGAGATGTCTGAAAACAAGGAAGTGAA
>JAZUBI010000174.1:0-1530 GCA_045638385.1 Eubacteriales bacterium | reverse complement strand
GACATGGCTACGATCCGACTTATTCGTCAAATGATCCGATCACGCTTCTTTATGAATCCAATTACAAGCTAATTCAGTTTTGGACACTTGCCATCTTGGAGAATGAGGATATTATGGGCGCATTCCTTGAAGGAATGATGCAAGCAGGCGTAGACGGTAGCAATATCGATGATTTTCTCAATACCGAGTGTGCGGTATTGGCTCATCTTCAGCAGATGCCTATGATTGCGAGCATTCAGCGCAAGATGCCCGACTACGACGATTTCAACCGCTTTAAGCCGAACAATTTTAGATATCTTGACGCTCAGAAAAGGATTGAACATACGATGAATGGCGAGCTTGTCACCAAAGTTTCTCTTGAAACCGGCGGTCCTGCCGACGCGGGCGGTAATCCGACACCTCTTGAGATCGAAGCTCCCGATATGATTGCTGAACTCACTACCGAGGTATGTATTCAACAGAGTATGAAGGCTCTTTCCGAAAAGGAACAAAGCATCTTGCGGTTGCGTTTACAAGGCAAGAATATGACCGAGATTGCTATTGCACTTGGCTATCACGACGCAAGTGGTGTTAAGAAAGCAATAAAGCGCATCGGACAAAAGCTCATTGACGCAGGTGTGGTTGATCCCGATCAGTTGACAGGAAGAAAGATTTCATAATTGTGTCACCAATGGAGATACAATTTCAAAAAACAATTCCACACATTTGTCATTATAACGATTTTATATTATACTATCAGCGAAAGGAGATGAAGTAATATGGCAAACAAACGAGTTAATGACGATGGCTCTATGAAGGCGGTGATCTATGCCCGTTACTCAAGCGAGAACCAGCGTGAGGAATCCATCGATGGGCAGATACGTGAGTGTTACGCTTTTGCGAGAAAGAACAACATCAGCGTTGTTGCAGAGTATATAGACCGCGCCTTTTCGGCGAAGACGGACCGCCGTCCCGATTTTCAACGTATGATCAAGGACAGTGCCAGAAAAAACTTCAATCTTGTGCTGGTATGGAAGCTTGACCGATTTGCAAGAAATCGACACGATTCCGCGCATTACAAGGCAGCACTAAAAAGAAATGGCGTTAAGGTTATGTCGGTAACCGAGTCTATTTCTGAAGGATCTGATGGTATTCTTTTAGAGTCTGTACTCGAAGGTATGGCTGAATATTATTCGGCGGAGCTTTCAGAAAAGGTTTTGCGTGGGCATCACGAAAATGCGCTTAAATGCCGATATAACGGCGGAACACTGCCGATTGGCTTTTCGATAGACAAAGAGAAAAACTATCATATTGACCCGATCACCTCGCCGTACATCGTAGAAGCCTTTACGATGTACGATGAGGGGCGAACGATGAAAGAGATCGTTGCCGTACTTAATCAACACGGACTTAAAAATCAGCGCGGCGGCGAACTTAATCTGAATAGGGTATCGCGCTTACTTCAAAACCGATTCTACATTGGAGAGTATAAATACCGAGAGGTTCTCATCCCCGACGGTATTCCTGCAATTATCCCGAAAGATCTTTTTG
>JAZUBI010000173.1:0-3377 GCA_045638385.1 Eubacteriales bacterium | reverse complement strand
GTGTGTAAAGTGCGAAAGACTCACCTCGCACGAAGGCATCAACGCAGAGTTCCGTCTCACCCTTTCAAACGGCAGCGAAACGCTCGAATACACCGTCTGCGATTACGCTTCCGGCACTAACATCATGACCGAGGATAAGAGACTGTTCACTATATATTTTTGAGACAAAATTTATCAAAGAAAACGACCTTAAACTTTAAATTATTCGCAACCTTTCCGCAAACAATTTCCAAAGCCTGTTCGCAAGAGCAGGCTTTTTTGCTATAATTACCTTGTATCAAAAACTTCCACTGATCGGACCTCCATTTCCCCTTCCATTTCACCCTTTGGCAAACCCCAAACTCCACAAAACTTCCATAGTTTTAGAGAAAAAGCCCCCCGAGAGCGAAAAAACAACCGCCCTTTCGTCTGCAAAAGGCGGTTGTTATGTTTAGTTTGTTTGTATCACTTTTCTAAAACTTACGCTTCCTCAAAAGCATCCTTGCCAAGTCCGCAAATGGGGCACTCGAAGTTCTCTGCAACCTCTTCCCAAGGCGTGCCGGGAGCAATTCCCTGGCTGGGCTCTCCAACTTTGGGGTCGTATTCATATCCACAAGGGCAAACGTATTTTTTCATATCAGTAAATTCCTTTCAAATTTGTATTTGTTAGTTTTCTTATTTATTTTACCCCTCACACGCTTGAATAAATCAATCAAGCAAAGGTTTTTTGTTAATTTTAAAGAACGAGGCTCGGCGGGTTATATATTCTTCCTGCGTATTCCTGATCGAGCGCATACAGACCCTTGGGGTCGCTTCCGAACAACTTGTAACGGTTGATCATCGAGTCTGCGTTGTCCTCTTCCTCCATCTGCTCGTCAACGAACCAGTCGAGAAACTTCATGGTGCGGTAATCTCTCGCCTCGTAGCACTCGTGGTAGATCGCGTTGATAAGGCTCGTAACGTATCTCTCGTGCTCTGCAGCAACTTCAAGAGGACCGATAACGCCTTCAAATTTCTTGTCGGGCTTTGCGATCGCCTCAAGAGTGACCTTGTAGCCGTTGTTTTGCATGTACTTCATAAACAGAAGTGCGTGGTCGCGCTCCTCCTGCGCCTGGATCATGTAGTAATTTGCATATCCGTCGAGGTCGAGCTCGTCATAGTAATTTGCAATGTCAATATAAAGGTATGCGCTGTAAAGCTCTTTGTTTATCTGCTCGTTAAGCAGGGTCTTTATCTTATCGTTCATAACGATCTCCTTTTTGCGCAAGATTTTAGAGGAGAACTGTGGAATTGCACCACACCAAAAACCGCTTGGGTTCTCCGTCGCGGGCGGCGACTCTGCGCCGCCCATAAATTATATGATTATCAGCCCTTGAAGTATCTGTCGTGAAGACCCTTAAGTGCCTTACCGTGTCTTGCTTCGTCCCTTGCCATTTCGTGGACGGTGTCATGGATGGCGTCGGGTCCGAGCTCTTTTGCCATCTTTGCAAGCTCGAACTTGCCAAGTGTTGCGCCGTTCTCCGCTTCAACGCGCATCTCAAGGTTCTTCTTTGTAGAATCGGTTACTACCTCGCCGAGAAGCTCTGCAAACTTTGCAGCGTGCTCTGCCTCCTCGAATGCTGCCTTCTCCCAGTAAAGACCGATCTCAGGATAGCCCTCTCTGTGAGCTACTCTTGCCATTGCAAGATACATACCAACCTCTGTGCACTCGCCCATAAAGTTAGCGCGGAGTCCCTCAATAATTGCCTCAGGTGCACCCTTTGCAACGCCTACAACGTGCTCAGCAGCCCAAACTCTTTCCTCGTCCTTTACCTCGTTGAATTTCTCGGCAGGAACCTTGCACTGGGGGCATCTTTCGGGAGCAGCATCTCCCTCGTGTACGTAACCGCAAACAGAACAAACAAACTTTTTCATAATCAAAATCTCCTTTTAAAATAAAAATTATTTTTTAAAATTTATAATATCGGATATATCGGCGTGGCTGACGTTTTTATCGTGCAGCATTCTGACCGTTATTTTTCCGAGATTGTCAACCAAGCTTTGATTTATCGCATCAAAGGCTATATGCATCTTGCACTCTGTTTTGCAGGGGTTTCTTGAGCATTCGTGATCACATTCCAGGCATTTCGAGATCTTAACCGGCCCATCGATGAGCTCGATGATCTCAAGTACCCTGAGCTCTTCTCCGTCACGCGCCAATTCGTAACCGCCCTGCGCCCCCTTGTAGGATCTTACAACGCCCGCTTCGTTTAACTTTCGAAGCACCTTAAGCGCGATCTTTGGAGTTATGCAGGCGATGTCGGCTATCTGCGCCGCGCCCGTCTTCTCTCCGATACTGTCGAGTATCAGACACATCCGGATGGCATAATCAGCTTCTTGTGTTACTCTCATATTCAGCTTTTCCTCCGTCCGTTTTTAATGTCTACCTCTCAGGTACACATTGATTATACCACACTCTTTTTCGCTTGTCAATAGGTTTTTTAAAATTTTTTCAAAAATTTTTACTAAATTAGTAGACATTCAAAAAACCTTTATGGAATAAAGAAAAACGAGCGAAAGATTTCACCCGTTTGTTGATATTTGAACTATATTTATCTCTTTTTTTATCTTTTTGGCATAATTTATAGTTGAAAGCGTTCCTTTGGACTTTCCGTCCCAAATCACCAATACCTTATCCGCAATCTCGATCATTTCCGCGTTTCTTTTGATCGGCGCGGCTCTTTTATATAAATGATACTTTGGTCGGATAATGTGCTTTGATATTCTGTGATCGTCGGCGTATTTCTCTGCAAGCGCATCAACACCGGATGCACCGCCCGCAATGATCTCGTCTACATCGTCCGAGATATAGGGCGAGAGGTCGAACTCCGTGATGCTGCGCGAGCCCGCGATTAAAAGCTTCATTTCGTGTTCCTCCAAAATAAAAAGGTGCGCAACCGAAGCCACGCACCGAAAAACGTAAGCTCCTGTTGTTGCGACACGAACAGATTCGTTCTAACTAAGCATACACCATAGTCAAGCATACGAAAATGAGCATACGTTTTTACCAAAGTAAAAACCTATGCTTGACTTTAAATATGATACTTAGTCACATAAATATTAAATTGTCGAACGAAATTTATTCCGTTCGTGTCGCAGGATTATTATATCATACTTTTTTTATTTTGTAAATACTTATTTGTTTTAAATTTTGATTTGGCAAACTGTTTAGTTTTTCTTCACGGCTACAAAATTCCGTTAAAATACGCGTGGCGTTTGCCTTCCCTTGTGAGGGAAGGGGGACCACGCAGTGGTGGATGAGTAGAACACTTCACCGTGTCTACCGTTAAACACGCGCGAGCAACAATGCCTTACACCGTAAGACTTTCTTTCTGAGCAAAGACGGTAAAAATCGTTAG
>JAZUBI010000172.1:0-60623 GCA_045638385.1 Eubacteriales bacterium | reverse complement strand
CAAAACTCGGCAACTAATCTTGATAATTTAAATTCAATGTTTATGCCGAGTTCCTTGCGATCCTCTCTCCCTTAAGAATCCCTCTCTCATTGTAGCCGTGAAGACATTAAGGCGATAAAGTAGGTTTTGTATTAAATCCTCCCCGCCTTTGGGATAGCTAAGCGGCATCGCCTTGTGAATTTTATTCCACAACATAAGACCTTCGCGAGGAATTAAGTGCGAGAGCCACTGCACGAGCCCCCACCGAGAAAGATCAGCACCGCACAAAAAACAAACGCCGCACATTCCATCCCCCTTTTTCCACAAAACCCTACCCCCAACGCTCGCCGTAGGCGAGCAGGAGTGGGGGATCTTTAAGGGGGAGAGGATTGCAAAAAACTCGGCTGCACTCTAAATCTCCAATCGTAAACCCATCCGCCGAGTTTTAAGCACTTCTCCCCCTTGAACGGCTCTCCTTTGGTTACTTTCCTGCAGCTGGTGGCAGGAAAGTGACACACCCTCTCCCCACCTCCAACGCTCGCCGTAGGCGAGCAGGAGTGGGGGATCTTTAAGGGGGAGAGGATTGCAAGAAACTCGGCTACACTCTACCCCTCCAATCGCAAGCCCATCCGCCGAGTTTTAAGCACCTCTCCCCCTTAAACGGCTTTCCTTTGGTTACTTTCCTGCAGCTGGTGGCAGGAAAGTAACATCCCACGCCTCCCTGCACTTTGGTCACTTTCAGCAGGAAAGTGACACCCTCTCCCTTTGTCTTACTTTTCCAATAAAGCAACACCCCTCAATGCCCCCTCAATCCTCACCTTAACCTCATCCCTCGCCTCACACATCGGAAGCCTCAGCTCTCCGGAGCATAACCCCATCATCTCCATCGCCGCCTTGACCGGAATAGGATTCACGTCGTAAAACATCGCCTTCATTAAAGTCAAATACCTCTCATGTAAGGCGCGACCAAGCACCACGTCTCCGGCAAGCCACGCGCGACAAAGCGCCGCCATTTCCGCAGGAATGACATTAGACACAACCGAAATAACCCCTGCGCCTCCAAGCGCCAGCATCGGCAAGCACTGATCATCATTTCCCGAATAAATATCCAAAATCCCCCCAAGCTCGGCAATAAGCTCCGCCACCGCGCTGATGTTGCCGCTCGCCTCCTTGACCCCCACTATGTACTCTCGCTTCGCAAGCTCGCGATAAACAGGAAGAGTAATGTTACAGCAAGTCCTCGTCGGCACGTTGTAAAGAATGATCGGACTTTGAGCAGCATCCGCAATAGCACCAAAATGCCTGATAAGCCCCATCTCGCTCGCCTTGTTGTAATACGGCGTCACCACAAGTAAAGCATCATACCCTATCCTGGCGGCAAACCGCGACGTCTCTATCGCGCGCAACGTGTCGTTCGATCCGGTGCCGGCGATCATCGGAATGCGACCGCCGCTCCTCTCCAAGGCAAAGCTCAATACTCGGCGGTGCTCAAGCTCGGATAGCGTCGATGCCTCTCCGGTCGTTCCGCAGATCACCAGCGCATCGATCCCGCAGTCGATCTGTCTGTCTATGAGCCTCCCAAGACCGTCAAAGTCCACTCCACCGTCCCTGAAGGGCGTCACCAAAGCGGTCGCCGCACCTCTGAAAATCTGTCCGTCTCTCGTTTTCATAATTACCTCCCAAAAATGCGAAATTATTTGTTATTTTGCGTTATTTTGCAAAATTATTCGAAACTCACGCTTTTTGCGCTCGGACTATTGCAAAAAACCCTTTTGCGTGTTATAATATTATGAGATAATCATTTGTCAATCTTTTTTTATTCATATTTTTCACAATCACTAATTATTGTATGGCGAATAAGGAAAAACGCCACTTCGGAGAGCAAAATGAAGGATCAGAACAAAGTCATTATAAACGAAAAAGCAAAAACCGACCTCGTCACCTCGGATTTTGATTACTATCTGCCCGAGGAGCTTATAGCTCAGCACCCCGTAGAGCTGCGTGATCATTCCCGTCTCATGGTTTTAAACAGAGAGGAAAAAACCATAACCCATAAGCATTTCTACGACATCGTGGACTACATAAATCCCGAGGACGTGCTCGTAATAAATGACTCAAAGGTCATCCCCGCCCGTATATACGGACACGTTGAGGGCAGAGAAGAAGCCACACTTGAGCTTCTCCTTCTCCGCCAGCGCGACCTCGACACCTGGGAGTGTCTCGTAAAGCCCGGAAAACGCGCAAGAATCGGAATGAAAGCCTTATACGGAAAGGGAATTCTCACGTCCGAGATAATCGACGTAACCGAAGAAGGAAACCGCATAATCCGCTTTTTCTATGACAAAGAAAAGTACGAAAATATATATAACGTCCTCAATATTATCGGCATGATGCCACTTCCTCCTTACATTACAGAGCAGCTTGGAGACAACAGCCGCTATCAAACCGTTTATGCAAAGGACGAGGGAAGCGCCGCCGCTCCGACAGCGGGGCTGCATTTCACCGAGGAGCTACTCAAAGCCCTTACGGATAAAGGGGTTGCAATCGCTCCGGTCATGCTTCACGTAGGTCTTGGAACCTTCCGTCCCGTCAAAGCTGACAGACTTGACGAGCACGTTATGCACACGGAATTTTTCTCGGTTTCAAAAGAAAGTGCCGAGATCATCAACAGCCGCCGCGCCGCCGGCGGAAGAGTGATCTGCGTTGGTACAACGTCATGCAGAACGCTTGAAAGTGCTTCTGATGAAAAGGGAATCGTGCATCCGATGAGCGCCGATACCGGCATTTTTATATACCCCGGATATAAGTTCAAGGCGGTGGATGCTCTTATAACAAATTTCCATCTTCCGCAAAGCACTCTTATAATGCTCGTTTCCGCGCTTTATGACAGAGAAAATATAATGAAAGCATACAAGACCGCCGTCGAGGAAAAGTACAGATTTTTCTCGTTTGGCGACGCCATGTTCATTCAATAAAACCCTTTAACTGTAAGGGGTTTTACCACACAATCGCCACAAAGGAGACAGTTATGGCATTCAACAATAAAATAAAGCTGATTGCCGTAACCGGACCTACGGCATCGGGCAAGACCGCGCTTGCAATAGAGCTTGCAAGGCACTGTAACGGAGAAATAATTTCCTGCGACTCAATGCAGATATATCGCGGCATGGACATCGGAACCGCAAAGCCGACAAAGGAAGAGCTTAGCGCGGTGCCGCATCACCTTATTGACATCCTGCCGCCCGACGCGCCCTACTCCTGCTCGGATTATGTCAAGGATGCCGAGAAAGCTATATGCGATATAACAAATCGCGGTAAGACTCCTATACTTTGCGGAGGCACGGGACTGTATCTTGACAGACTTTTAAAGGGCGGAAATGATGACGATGCCGCTTGCGATGAGTCGTTGAGAGCAGAGCTCAAGCTCTTTTGTGAAAAAAAGGGCATAGACGCGCTTTACGAAAGATTGGTTTCGCTTGATCCCGAAGCCGCCGCAGCTATTCACAAAAACAACGTCAAAAGAGTTATGCGCGCTATTGAGATCTGCCTTGTTACAGGTCAGAAAAAAAGCGAAATTGACAAGAAAAACAGTCAAATAACAGATAAATACGACCACAGAGTTATTACACTCTGCTTTAATGACCGAAGCTTGCTTTACAACCGCATAGACAGCAGAGTCGATGCGATGATAGAGCAGGGACTCCTTGAAGAAACAAAAAGACTTGCCGATGATGGCGTTTTCGAAAGGTCGGTAACGGCGGCGCAGGCGATCGGATACAAGGAGCTCTTTCCTTTTCTTCGCGGAGAAGCGACACTTGAAGAATGCGTAGAAGAGCTTAAGAAAGCCTCGCGAAGATACGCAAAAAGGCAGATAACCTGGTTCTCCGGCAAGGAATATGCTAAAAAAGTGTTCGTCGACGGCGAAAATGGCATGAAAACATTTGAAGAGATTGTAAACATTTCGCAAAAAGTCTTTTAATAGCGTATAATTTATGATATAATAAAATGAATATTGTTTATTCTATTAAAAGTGTGAGGGGTTTGGTCGCGTGAGAAAACGAAAAGAAGCTAAAACTTATAAGCAATCTGTCGTCAACACGGTCATTCTTGTCACCATAATTGCGCTGTTTTTATATCTTTGGATCCAGCTTTCAAACGGATTTTCGCTTAAGGTGTCAACACAGCGAACACAAAAGGTCACCGACTCAACGTACGTTCATCTTGACGGTTACATCTTCAGAGAGGACACCGTGCTTGAAACACCCGCAGACATAGTTTATTACACGGTTGGAGACGGCGAAAAGGTCGGAGTCGGTCAGGTGTATGCTGAGATATTTACCGATACGGGACTTGGACAAGCGACAATGCTTGAAAAAGAAGCCGAGCTCTTGTCTCTCTCGGAGAGAATCTCTCTTTTGCAAGCGGGAATGGGCGGCAACATACTCTCGGATATCGGCACGATAAAGGATTCGATTCAGCAGAGCTATTACGCATATATTGACGCGATCACAGACGGCGGCATCAAAACCGCAGGCAAGGAAGGGGACAGGCTCCTTTCAGCTCTCGTTGATTTTTCTGCGATAACCGGCGGTGAAGCCGCGCAAAGCAAGCTCTCCGCGCTGATTGCCGAGCGCGATGCGCTTCTTTCAAGCATAGGCGGAACAAGAACACCTCTTGAAAGCAAGCACAGCTTTAACTTTTTCCACAGCACAGACGGATACGAAAACATTTTTCATTCATCTCGTCTTGAAAACATGACCCGTACAGACCTCGACAGGCTTATCAGCGCAACGCCGCAGATCTCAAGCAGTGCGATAGGCAAGATGACGCAGACCACAAAATGGTATCTCGCTATCCCGATAGACGAGGCTAATTACGAAACATTCAAGGGCAAGGTGGGAGCAACGCTCCGAGTAAGGCTCCGCGATGCCGATGACATGATGATAGACATGCTTCTTGAGCGCGTATATGCGGATGAGAGTAACCCAAACAGCGCTTATATGCTGCTGTCCAGCCAAAGCCTTTCGCAAATCGCTCATCTTGACAGAGCGCAAAGCGTGAGCATACTCCTTAGCGAGGTTACGGGATACAAGATCCCCGCAGAGGCAATACATACGGTTGACGGGCAGGACGGTGTTTATATACTTGTCGGAAACGTGACGGAATTCCGCCGCGTTACCAAAATAAAATCCGGAGACGGATATTTCATCGTAAGGACATTTGAGGAGGATGCAAAGGAAAATCCCTCAAACAAGACTCCTTACTTAAACATCAACGATATGATAGTCACATCGGGCAACGACCTGTATGACGGAAAGCGGCTTGATTGATATGGATTATTCATACATTAGGGAAAACGTTGCGGCTGTTCGCGAGCGAATGGCTGAGGCGGCAAAGCGCTCGGGCAGAAGCATAGACGACGTGCTTTTACTTGCGGCCATCAAGAGCGCGGATGCCGACGAGGTGAATTTTATTCACAGAGAGCTTGGTATTCACGACGTTGGAGAGAACAGAGTCCAACAGCTTACCGAGCGATACGATAAGCTTGACAAAGAGGGCTTGAGCTTGCATTTCATAGGCTCTCTTCAGACAAACAAGGTCAAATATATTTCGGACAAGGTCACTCTTATACATTCTCTTGATTCGATGCATCTTGCAGAGGAGATAAACAAGCAGGCGGCAAAAAGAGGCATTGTCTCTCGCGTGCTTGTCGAGATAAACTCGGGCAACGAGGAAAACAAGGGCGGAATCGAGCCATCGGATGCAGAAAAATTCTGCTACGAGCTACAAAAGCTCAATTCGGTTGAGCTCTGCGGTTTTATGACAATGGCGCCGAGATGTGAAAACAAGAGCGATTATTACAAATATTTCCTGGGCACCCGCGATCTCTCACACAAGATATGGCAAGAGTCTCTCGGATACAAGGGAAGCCCGATAATATCCATGGGAATGAGCGAAAGCTTTGAGGAAGCGATAGAGTGCGGAGCCACGGTCGTGAGGATAGGCAGAACGCTCTTTCACAAGGAGTAAAACCCAAACGGGGACACACCCCACAACCAAACAAGCAAAAAAATTAGATTTATATACAGGGCGATTGCCCGCGGCAATGCCGCATGAAAGGATGGAAAAATGGAAAAGAAATTCTGGTGGTTTACAAAGAAAAACGATCCCGCATCTGATTACGACGAAATCAACAACGATTACTATGGCGAGGAAATGAGCGCCAACGGTACTGAAAACGAATACGATTACGATGATAATTCATCCGACGTAAGCGTAGTTCTCTCCGGCGACCCCTCTAAGGAAGAGCCCCTTATGAAGAGAACCTTCACTCCCACATCCTGCACCGACAGCGCAGAGATTGTTGATGCATTCAAGGAGGGTCGTATTGCTGTTATTTGCATAGAGGAGCTTGACAAGCCCAACTTCACACGTCTTTTCGACTATCTCATGGGCGCAGTTCAGGCGCTTGACGGTAATCTTGACCGCGTTGACAGAGATACCGTTGTTCTTCTTCCTTACGGCGTTGATTCCGAGGAGATCGACATTGATGAGGTTGAGGAAGAGGTTGTTGAAGCTGACACCGAGGATGACGAGGACGAGGACGACGGAGAGCTTGAATAATCTCGGTCAAGGAGGATAACGCTTTGCCGGAGCCTATTTATGTCTTGGTAAATTTCGTAGTCCTGTTTATTAAGGTTCTCAGCTACGCGATGATGATTCGCGCAATACTCAGCTGGTTTACCGACGGATCGGGAAAATTCTCGCAATTTCTCTACGTTCTCACGGAGCCTGTGATAATGCCGATACGCAAGCTGTTTTCAAAAATGAACTGGTTTCAGAATTCACCTGTTGACTTTTCGTTCACCTTTGCGTTTTTGGCGCTGATGATCGTCGAGATGATTCTCGGCTTTACCATGTAACGCGCCACAAGCTCATACATTTTTCATTTGTGTGCATAAGCCTCTCGCAAAAACGACGCGGGAGGCTTGCGCACGGATGCTTTGTCGCAACACTGTCCTACCAGAGGGACGGGCGGCGATTTTTTGGATAAACTTTATACTTTTATACACACAAACCGGAGAAAAAACTATGGCTAAGGATTACACAAGTTCGCTGAACTTACCGAAAACAGAGTTCTCCATGAAGGCAAATCTGCCTCAGAGAGAGCCCGAAACAATTAAATATTGGGAAAGCATCGACCTCTACAAGAAGATGGTCGAGGTCAGAGAGGGAAATGAAAGATTCTCCTTCCATGACGGCCCTCCCTTCTCAAACGGAAACATTCACATGGGTCACGCACTCAACAAGATACTCAAGGACTTTATAAACAAGTATAAGTCGATGTCGGGTTACCGCATTTCTTACGTTCCCGGCTGGGATAACCACGGAATGCCCATTGAGTCTGCGATCATCAAGAAAAACAAGCTTGACAGAAAGAAGATGTCTATCTCCGAATTCCGCACCGCATGCCAGGGCTTTGCTCAGGACTTCGTTGACAAGCAGGCAGATCAGTTCAAGAGACTCGGACTCGTTGCAGACTGGGAAAATCCCTATCTCACCATGTCTCCCGACTTTGAGGCGGCTGAGGTAAAGATCTTCGGTGAAATGTTTAAGAGAGGATATATCTACAAGGGTCTTAAGCCCGTTTACTGGTGCCCCAAGGACGAGACCGCTCTTGCAGAGGCAGAGATCGAGTATCAGACCGATAAGTGTACCTCTATTTACGTTAAGTTCAAGGTTGCCGACGACAAGGGTAAGCTTGCGGCGATCTATGACCTTGACAAGACATATTTTGTTATCTGGACAACTACCACATGGACTCTTCCCGGAAACCTTGCCATTGCGCTCAATCCCGACGAGGAATACGACCTTGTTAAGGTTGAGAGCGGAGAGGCTTACGTTCTTGCCAAGGCTTTGACAGAAAAAACTCTCAAGGCCGCAGGAATTGAGAGCTACGAGGTGCTTGCAACATTTGCGGGCAAGGAATTTGAGTTCATGACCGCACAGCATCCCTTCCTTGACAGAAAGAGTGTTGTTGTAAATGCTGACTACGTTACCATGGACAGCGGTACCGGCTGTGTTCACACTGCTCCCGGATTTGGTGCTGACGACTATCAGACCTGCCGCAGATATAACATTGATATAATAGTTCCCGTTGACGACCGCGGATATCAGACAGAGGACGCAGGAAGGTTTGCGGGCATGTATTACGCAGAATCCAATGAGGCAATTCTTGCTGACATGAAGGAATCGGGTGCGCTTCTCGCTTCAGAGGAGATCGAGCACGAGTATCCTCACTGCTGGAGATGTAAGTCTCCCATTATCTTCCGTGCTACTCCTCAGTGGTTCTGCTCGGTAGACGCGTTCAAGGACGCCGCCGCAGAGTCCTGCAAGGATGTAAAGTGGCTTCCCGCATGGGGCGAGGAGAGAATGGTGCAGATGATAAGAGAGAGAGCAGACTGGTGTATCTCCCGTCAGCGTCACTGGGGTCTTCCCATTCCCGTATTCTACTGCGACGAGTGCAAGAAGCCCATCTGCAACGACGAGACTATCGCCGCTGTTTCCGCGCTCTTTGGCACAAAGGGCTCAAACGCTTGGTTTGATATGGAGGCTTCCGACATCCTTCCCGAGGGATTTGTATGTCCTCACTGCGGCAAGGCACACGGATTTACCAAGGAGACCAACACTCTTGACGGTTGGTTTGACTCCGGATCCTCTCACTACGCAGTTCTTGCGTGCAGAGAAAACGAAAGCTGGCCCTCCGACATTTATCTTGAGGGTGGAGACCAGTACAGAGGCTGGTTCCAGGCTTCGCTCCTTACCGCCGTTGGATCTACCGGTGTTGCAAAGGCTCCCTTTAAGGCAGTTCTTACTCACGGTTGGGTAGTTGACGGAGAAGGCAAGGCCATGCACAAGTCTCTCGGCAACTCGATAAGCCCCGATGACATTGTTAAAAAATACGGCGCAGAGCTTGTAAGACTTTGGGCGGCATCCAGCGACTATCACGCTGACGTTCGTTGCTCCGAAAACATCTTCAAGCAGCTCTCCGAGTCATACAGAAAGATAAGAAACACCGCCCGCATCATGATGGCTAACCTCGGCGATTTCAATCCCGATACCGACATGGTCGCATTTGACGATATGCTTGAGATCGACCAGTGGATCGTTGCCGAGACCAACAATCTCGTAAAGCAGTGCCTTGAGGCTTATGACGAATATGAGTTCCATATCGTATATCACGCTATCAACAAGTTCTGCACGATCGAGCTCTCAAAGCTTTATATTGACATCACAAAGGACCGTCTTTACGTTGAAAAGGCAGACAGTGCGGCAAGAAGAAGCGGTCAGAGCGCGCTTTATCACGTTCTTACCGTTATAACAAGACTTTTGGCTCCTGTAATCTCCTTCACCGCAGAAGAGATCTGGAAGGCTATGCCTCACGAGAAGAGCGAAAAGGCAGAGAGCATATTCCTCAACGATATGCCCCGTTACAGCAAGGCATTCGCCGATGAGACTGCGGCTCTTTGCGCAAAGTGGGACAAGCTCTTTGAATACCGCGACGACGTTATGAAGGCTCTTGAGCTTGCGCGCGCCGAAAAGATGATCGGTAAGTCTCTTGATGCAAAGGTCACGGTTTACACCAAGGATGCAGACGCATACGCGGCTTTGAACGCCTTTGCAGACAAGCTTGCGGAAACATACATCACCTCTGCGGCTTACGTTGTGAACGGCGATGCTCCCGAGGGCGCATTTACCGAAACTCAGACCGGAATCGCTGTCAAGGTAGAGTCTGCAGACGGACAGAAGTGTGACCGTTGCTGGTCTTACTCAACAGAGGGCGTTACCGACGAAGAGGGCGGATTCCTCTGCGAGAGATGCAGAAAGATACTTCTCTAAGTTATTAAACTTAAGGGGAAGGGAAAACTTCTTTATCGAGGTTGTCCCTTCCCCTATATGAAAACATCCCTTCATCTAAGAAAGGAGACGATTTATGACGGCTATAATTATATCTGTTGTGCTTATGGTCGTAACCGTTGTGCTTGACCAGGTGAGTAAATATCTTGTCGTAGCGAACATGTCTCTCTACGATTCGATCGATATTATTCCAGGCGTGCTTCGCTTTACCTATATTCAGAACGAGGGCGCGGCGTTTGGCTCAATGGATCAGCACAGGTGGATCTTTATGGTGCTTTCCACCGTTACGATAGTTTGTATATTGGTTTACATGTTCTGGAAAAAGCCGCAGAACAAGCTTCTGCTTGCCTCGCTCATTCTCGTGACGGGCGGCGGAATCGGAAACATGATAGACCGAGTTTCTCTTGAATACGTAGTGGATTTCATTGATTTTTGCGCATTCCCCTCGGTATGGATGTGGATATTCAACCTTGCAGACTCCTTTGTTTGCGTGGGCGCGGGGCTTATGGCGCTTTGGCTGATCCTTGACACGATCAAGGAAGCAAAGGCCGAGAAGGCAAGAGGGGCGGCTACGGCTACCGATGCCTTAAATTCCGAAAATGACGGCGGTAACGCTGATGAATAAGGACGAGATCTTTAATCGCGACGCAGAGGCGCTTGACCTTGACAACACAAGCGTTTTTGAAGCCGGAGAAGCGCATGCTGGCGCGAGGATCGACAAATTTATAGTCGATATGACTGACATTTCAAGATCTCTTGCCGCCAAGCTGCTTGAGGGTGGAAACGTAAGTGTAAACGGAAAAAATGTGGCAAAAAATTACAAGCTTCGGCGCGGTGACTCTGTTGAGGTCATTATGCCCGAGCCTGAGCCTGATGAGGCATTGCCGGAGAACATTCCGCTTGACGTTATATACGAGGATGCGGACATTATAGTTATAAACAAGCCCTCGGGAATGATCGTTCATCCCGCGACCGGAATATATTCGGGAACGCTTGTAAATGCGCTTCTCTACCATTGCAAGGATTCGCTTTCGGGCATCGGGGGCGTTATAAGACCCGGAATCGTGCACCGAATCGACAAGGACACCTCAGGACTTTTGGTTGTTGCCAAGAATGACGAGGCGCATCTTGCACTGTCGGAGCAGTTGAAAACGCACACCGTCAGCCGCATATATCACGCGATCGCAGTAGGCAATATCAAGGATGACACAGGAACCGTGAACAAGCCGATAGGCAGGCATCCCACCGACAGAAAAAAGATGGCGATCGTAACCGATCCGTCGAGAACGGCGAGGGAGGCGATAACGCACTATGAGGTCATGGAGAGATTTCTGATTCCGTCCGGACGCTTTTCATACGTTAAATGCAAGCTTGAAACCGGAAGGACTCACCAGATAAGAGTTCATCTTGCAAGCATCGGACACCCGCTTTTAGGAGATGGCGTTTATGGCGGCGTGGGAACTAAATTTGAGGCGACGAGCTCGGCGCTCATATCGGGTCAATGCCTACATGCCAAGGAGCTTGAGCTTATTCACCCGAGGACGGGGGAGAAAATGCACTTTGAATGCGAGCTACCGGAAAGCTTTAAAAGAATTCTCACTAAGCTCGAAAATCAGAGTAATTTTTGATTAAAAATACAAATACGGAGATAAAATCATGCATGACGAATTAACCGCTGTTGATATAAAGAAAATGGAAGAGGAGATACATCACCGCATGTGTGTTCTTCGCCCTCAGCTTTTGGCAGAGGTACAGAGGACGCGCGAATACGGTGACCTCAGCGAAAATGCCGAATACAAGGAAGCAAAGCGCGAAAAAAACGCAAACGAGAGCAGAATCCGCTATCTTAAAAAGATGATAGAAACCGCTCACGTTATAAAGGTAGAGAAAAAGGATGATGCGGTCTGTCTTTTTGACACGGTTACCTACTATATTGAGGAGGACGAGGAGGAAGAGGAGAGACAGATAGTCACAACTCTTCGTCAGGACGTTCTCAACGGATACCTTTCAAAGGAATCTCCGCTCGGCAAGGCGTTACTCGGCAAAAAGGTTGGAGACAGGGTGCTTGTAAAGGTCAATGACAATTACAGCTACTACGTTGAAATTCGCGCAATCAAGAAGGGTCACGACGACGAGAATATTCCGATAAGCAGGTTTTAATTAGAAAACACCCACTGAGACAAAATTGATCTCAGTGGGTGTTTTTTTCAAAAATATTTGAAAAGAAAATAGCAAAAATTGTATTTTTGAGGGGCAAAATATTGACAAAACGGGTGGCGGTGTTTATAATTGTGTTATACGGATAAACATTTAGGATATATGAAAATTGTAACATCAAAGGAGGCGTAAAATTGAATATGAGAAAATTTAAGGTCTCCGGGATGAGCTGCGCCGCTTGCTCGGCGCGTGTGGAAAAGGCGGTCTCCTCTCTTGAGGGAATTGAGTCCTGTGCGGTCAATCTTTTGACAAATTCGATGGTTGTTGAGGGTAGCGCAAGTGACGGCGATGTGATCCGCACGGTAGAGGCGGCGGGATATGGCGCGACGGTCGACCAAGGCGATGCCGCTATTAGTGACAGCAACAAAGCCAAGGCGCGCGAGGACAGCGAGGAAAATCGCGTGATAAAGGCGATACTTTTAAGACTTTGCGTATCCGCTGTGTTTTTGGCGGCTCTTATGTATATATCGATGGGGCACGTTATGTGGGGAGCTCCGATACCGACGTATTGGGCAAGCAATCCTCTCATGATTGCGCTGTTGGAGCTTCTGCTGTCCTCGATAATACTGGTTATCAATCAGAGATTCTTTATAAACGGATTCAAGGGTGTAATTCACGGCGCGCCGAACATGGATACGCTGGTATCTCTCGGCTCGGGTGCTTCATTTATATATAGTATTTGTATCGTTTTCAGAATAGCAGACGTCTATGAGCATTTGGATGCGCAGGCGGCATATCATGATCTGCACGGACTCTATTTTGAATCCGCCGCAATGATATTGGTGCTTATCACGGTTGGAAAGCTGCTTGAGGCAATCTCGAAGGGGCGCACTACGCGCTCATTGCGCGCGCTCATTGACCTTTCGCCAAAGACTGCTACGGTGTTGAGAGACGGCAAAGAAGAGATAATTGACGCTTCAAGAGTGCAAAAGGGCGACATATTTATCGTTCGCCCCGGAGAGAGCATTCCGGTTGACGGAATCGTGCTTGAAGGCGGCTCATCGGTTGATGAGTCGGCCCTGACCGGAGAGAGCATGCCGATCGACAAGTCGGTGGGGGCATCTATAAGCGCGGGAACGGTAAATCTTTCGGGATTTATGAAATGCGAGGCTGTGCGTGTCGGAGAGGACACAACGCTATCGCAGATAATCAAAATAGTGAGTGATGCTACGGCTTCAAAGGCACCGATAGCGCGCGCGGCTGACAAGGTTTCGGGAATTTTCATTCCCATTGTGCTTGGTATTTCGGCTGTAACATTTACCGTGTGGATGCTTGCCTTGGGCGGCGACATCGGGCATTCGCTCTCTCGCGCGATCGCTGTTCTTGTTATAAGCTGTCCTTGTGCTCTGGGTCTGGCGACACCGGTTGCTATTATGGTAGGAAGCGGTAAGGGCGCGCGGCGCGGAATCCTGTTCAAAAGCGCAAGCGCGCTTGAGGCGGTCGGCAGGGCAGACGTTGTCGTGCTTGACAAGACCGGAACTGTGACCATGGGCAAAATGAGCGTCACAAACATACGCGCGGCAGACGGCACAAGCAAAAGTGAGCTTTTATCGGTTGCTTACGCGCTTGAAAAAATGAGCGAGCATCCGCTTGGCAAAGCCATCGTGAGATACGCCGAGGAAAAGGGAGTGGATGCGCTTTCCGTTGATAATTTTAAGGCCATATCGGGCAAGGGAATAGAAGCCGTGCAAGACGGAGAGATATTGCGCGGCGGCAGTCTTGGATTTATTTGCGAGGCTTGCAGCGCAAGCGAGGATGCCGTTGAATTTGCGCAATCGCTTGAAAAAGAGGGCAAAACCGCGACATATTTTTGCCGCGGCGACAGATTTCTTGGAGCTATTGCCATTGCAGACGTGATAAAGGACGATTCTCAAAATGCGATAGAGAAGCTTCGCTCTATGGGCATCAAAACAATGATGCTGACGGGGGATAACGCGCGCACTGCGGCTACGATCGGCAAGCTTGCCGGAGTTGACGAGGTGATAGCTGAGCTTTTGCCCGAGGGAAAAGCGCGTGAGATAACGAGGCTCAAGGGTGAGGGACACCGCGTTATAATGGTCGGAGACGGAATAAACGATGCGCCCGCTCTTGCCATTGCCGACGTTGGCATTGCCATTGGAGCCGGCACAGACGTGGCAATTGAAAGCGCGGACGTGGTTCTTGTAAACAGCAAGCTTTCGGATCTTGCGGCGGCTATACGATTAGGTCGAAAGACTCTTAGAAACATTCACGAAAATCTGTTTTGGGCGTTTATTTACAACGTTATCGGCATACCGCTCGCCGCAGGTGTATGGATCCCACTCTTCGGATGGGAGCTTGATCCGATGTTTGGTGCGGCGGCTATGTCGCTGTCAAGCTTTTGCGTGGTAATGAATGCGCTGAGGCTGAATTTGGCAAATCTTGATAAATCTTCAACGCTAAAGAAAATCAGAAACAATACCGAAAGGAAGGGAAATAAAAAAATGATTAAAACTCTTAAAATTGAAGGAATGATGTGTCCGCATTGCTCGGGCAGAGTAAAAAAGGTGCTTGAGGCGCTTGATTGTGTTGAGGCGGCTGACGTGTCTCACGAGACCGGACTTGCCATTGTCACCCTTGCGGGAAAAGCGGAGGATGCAGAGCTTAAGAGCACAGTTGAAAATCAGGGCTACACGGTAATTTCGATAGACTAAGCAACAGGAGAGAATAACCATGCTTCCCACGATAAAAAACGTCAAAAGGCTTGATCTCTTTACTCCGACCGCGTGGCAGACGGTACTGTTGCGCAATTTCGGTCTTGTCAGCGATCAAAAGCTTGCCGAGGTGCTCCGCACGGATGCCGAGACGGTAAGGCGCGAGGCGAGCCGTCTTGGAATAGAGAGAATAAAGTACGACCCTAATTGGAAAAAGCTTGGATATATCAACATTATTAAGAACAACTGGCATCTGTTGCCCTACTCACAGCTTCTTGAGCTGCTTGAGATGAGCGAGGATGAGCTTGCATACTGCTTAAAAGAAGACGATTTTCTCGCCATCAAGCTGGGGTCATTCAAGGCCGAGGCGGATGAGATCAAGTATTCGCCGCTCACAGAGGAAGAGCTTAGCGAGACAGAAAGACTTGCGGCGCTTGTAAGGCAAGAATTTATCGAGGAGTACGCAAAGCCATTTGAGTTCTACAAATCCGAGGCTGTTCGCCGCGAGAGACGCGGCAACGAGGGCTCATTTGACAAGATAGCTTACAGCTATTCGATGCTCTACGGAGACACGTTCCTTGAGGGAGACGAGATAGTTCCCGATGAGATGCTTTCAAGGCTTCGTGACGTTGGTGTAAACGGCCTCTGGATGCAAGGCGTGCTCTCAAAGCTTTCTCCCTATCCCTTTGTCGAGGGTCTTGACGAGGGGTATGAGAAAAGACGGGAAAACCTAAATAAAATAATAGAAAAATGCGCTAAATA
Source organism: Eubacteriales bacterium (assembly GCA_045638385.1). GTDB lineage: Bacteria > Bacillota > Clostridia > Oscillospirales > CAG-272 > SVTX01. The sequence continues at coordinate 45,075 of JAZUBI010000172.1, read as the reverse complement.
CGGTATTGGTGTATATCTTTACTTTAACGAGCCGCGCGGCATCTCGACGCATCAGCTGACCGAGCTCACGGAAAGGCTGAAGGGAAGATATTTTAACGACACCTGGAGCCTTTGCACTACGCACAAGGAGGTTCAGGATTATCTTTACGACTCGGTTAAGAGTCTTTGCGAGGCGGTCCCCAAGCTTTCGGGCATCATTACCATAACTATGTCCGAAAACATGACAAACTGTCATTCACGCACGAATAATACCTGTCCTTACTGCTCGCATCTGCGACACGTTGACGTCGTTCCCGAAATCAACAACATAATTCAACGCGCGGTGTCCGATTCAGGCGCAGAGACGCGCGTGCTTGCAAATCTCTGGGCTTGGACAAAGCCCTATGAGTGGAGCGAGGAGGAGCTGCTTGAGGGGATCAGGCGCATGGATAAGCGCATCGATATTCTATCTGTCAGCGAAAAGGGCGGCATATTCATTGACGGCGAGAGAGTTGAGGTCAAGGAGTATGCGCTCAGCAAAATAGGTCCGTCCGAGGAGACAAAATTAGCGCTTTCATATGCGAGAAGTCTTGGTCACAAGATCATGGCAAAGGTGCAGATCAACAGCTCCTGGGAGTTTGCAATAACGCCTTACGTTCCGGTTTTCGATCTTATAATCGAGCACATGGAAAATCTCAAAGCTCTCGGTGTGGGCGGATTGATGCTCTCTTGGACGGTGGGCGGATATCCAACGCTTTCGCTTGATCTGGTAGACAGGATCTTTGAGGGCGAATTTGATTACGACGCTTGGCTTAAAGAGCATTTTGGCAACAATGCGGATGCTGTTAGGGTTGCCGTTTCGCACTTTTCAAAGGGATTCAGGTATTATCCGCACACCATAGGCACACTGTATCAGGGTGCGCAGGAGCTTGGCGCATCTAATCTTCTTTACAAGGAAAAGACCGGATATCACGCGACAATGGTTACATACGCATTCGATGATTACAACGCGTGGCGCGGCACCTATACGGTTGAGGAATTTCTTTCATTGCTTGATTCCTTGCTCTGCGAATGGAAAAAGGGTCTTGATCTTCTTTGCGGTATAAAAGGAAACGTTCACTTTGACGAACTTTTGAGGTTTGCCAAGGTCGTGTACGTCAATATAAAGAGCATGGCGGTGCAGACTCGCTACAATTTAGCTCGCGACGAGGGCAGAAAAGACGAGATCCCCGCGCTCCTTGCAGAGGAGGGCAGGCTTGCAAGACAGCTATATGCTCTTGCCGCATCGGACTCGCGCATCGGATATGAGGCGAGCAATCATTATTATTTTACGCAAAATAATTTCATCGAGAAGATAATAAATCTTGATAAGATGGAAAAAGAGTTTGGATAAAAAAATCCCGACGGCCGATATACCGTCGGGATTTTGGTTTTATTTGTTTTTAAGCTCTGCGAGGATGAGCTTGAGAAGATCCTCGGTGGTGGGGTTGGCTTCGCGATCGCGTTTTGCCGCTTCCGCCAAAGCCGCCGCTTCGGCAGCTGCTGCCTCATCCGCAAGTCTCTTTTTCTCGGCATAGTATGCCGCAACCGCCTTCTTGTCGCGCGGCTTTATACCGTTTTGGCGAAGCTCCTTACGCTTATCACGCCTTCCTTGGGAAAACTCCTTGAGATCGTCCTGTCTTTCGCGCATCTTATTGATAAGCTTAACGATGGTGAAAAGAACAAATGCAATGATAAAGAAATTAAGCACTGCGAGAATAAACGAGCCCCAATCTATGTATATGGACTCTACGAGGTCTACCTCCTTGCCGATCACGTTACCGGCCTCATCGAGCTTGTCCTTGTCTACACGAATGAGGAAGGTGAACATCTCGGAAAGGGAATCCTTGCCGAATATCTTTGCTAAAAGCGCATTAACGATAGGCTTCAAGATAAAGTTGCTCATTCCGTTGACTATGGCTGTGAAAGCACCGCCGACGATAACACCGACGGACATGTCAACCACGTTTCCGCGGGTGATAAACTTTTTGAACTCTGGGAAAAAGTGTTTCATTTCGTCTCCGTTCTGCCCATTGGGCGATTTTGTCGATTTTTGTCAATGCAGGTCACATTACATATTTTATTATACCGCTTAAATCAAAGCGTGTCAAGAAAAAATTTCAGGAAATTATGTAAAAAGGCGCAGAGCTTTCTTCCGACAGCTCCACGCCTTATTGATTTTTAATTTACTGCTTTTGTGCCAGCTTCTTGTTCTTGGCTCTGATAACAAGAACAGCCAGAGCAAAGAGGACGAGCGCAGATACCCACATTACAACACAGCTTATAAAGCCGCCAAGTGTTGCGCAGAGACCTGCGACAACATAGGAAACAGCCGCTATTGCAGCAACGAGTGTTGCATAGGGGAGCTGGGTATTTACATGGTTTACATGGTTACACTGAGCACCTGCGGACGCAAGGATCGTTGTATCGGAAATGGGGGAGACGTGGTCGCCGTAAACCGCTCCGCCAAGCGTAGCAGAAACCGTGAGAATGGTAAGTGTTCCGCTTCCGCCAAGGATGGTAACGGCAATCGGGACGAGAACGCCAAACGTTCCCCAAGACGTTCCGGTTGAGAACGCGATAGCACCTGCCAAAATAAAGAAGATAGCAGGGAAGAGGAACTGGGGGAATGCGCTGTTGGCAAGGTTGTTCTGAACAAATGCCTGAGCATCGAGATATCCGCCCTTTGCTCCCATGATTCCGGAAATGGACCACGCGAAGGTCAAAATGAGGATCGCAGGCACCATTGCCTTAAATCCGTCCGTGAAGCTTCCGGTTATTTCCTTGAAGGAAACAACTCCGGAGAACATATAGTACAGAGAGATGAGAACGAGTGCCACGGTAGAGCCGATCGCAAGCGACATGCCGGCATCACAGTTTGAGAATGCCTCGATCACGTTTGCACTCTGGGGCTCGCTGACAATGAGTCCGGTATCCCAGTTGTAGAAAAATCCTGTGTATATCATTCCGCCGATACAGCATGCGATTAGCACAATAACAGGGATAATAAGGTGTCTTACCTTTCCCTTAGGGTTGCTCTGCACCTCTTCTCCGGTAGCACCCTCTGCTTCGCCTGCGTGGAGATCGCCTGTCTCCTCGGCAATGTTCTCACAACGCTTCATCTTTCCAAAATCAAAGTTGAAGCGGCAAAGAGCAAACACCATAACAATGGTGAGAAGAGCGTACACATTGAAGGGGATAGTGCTGATGAACACCATAAGTCCGTCTCCGTCAAGCTCGCCCGAAACCGCAGCCGCCCAGCTGGAAATGGGCGCGATGATGCAGATGGGAGCAGCCGTAGCGTCTATGATGTAGGAAAGCTTTGCTCTTGAAATTTTGAATTTATCGGTTACGGGACGCATTACAGAGCCGACTGTGAGACAGTTGAAATAATCGTCTACGAAGATGAGGCATCCGAGACCTGCGGTTGCCGCAAGAGCTCCGCCCTTGGATTTAATCTTTCTTCCTGCCCATTCGCCGTATGCCTTGGCTCCGCCCGACTTCTGAAGAAGCACGACCAAAATTCCGAGGACCACGAGGAACACGATAATCGGAGTGTTTCCTCCAACCTTTTCGCTCATTACCTGGAAGAGCGTGAACAGTGCGTTAAGCGGATCTCCGCCTGCGTACATCAATGCTCCTACGAAAATTCCGAGGAAGAGCGAAACGTACACCTGCTTTGTGAGAAGCGCAAGCACTATGGCGATAACTGCGGGCAAAAACGCCCATAAGGTACCTTCCATGTTTTTTCTCCTTTTGTTTATGTATAATTTTATTTTGACTAAAAGAAAACCGCGGCGATAGCCGCGGCAAGCACAAAAAGCAAATGATGCGATCTTGATAGCTCACCACCGCGCTCGCGGTGACAGTCGCGCCGATGTTCTCGTCGCGCCCGAATAAGACAGCCCGGGATGCGTGTCTCTTCTCGGCGGCTACCCCTTTCCTGCGCAGAGCTAAGTCCCTCTCTGCGTTTATCTTGACAGCCGCGCCTCTACATTGATTTATTGCAGTATAACACAAAAAACGGCACGTGTCAACGATTTTGATAAAACATTTTAAAAATTTTGTGAAAACATCTTGACAAATATATCTTTTTGTGGTATTATACTTTAGTCGCTGATAAATAATATATTCAGAGCCGAACAATTACGGAGAAGTCGCGTAGCTGGTCGAGCGCGCACGATTGGAAATCGTGTAACCGTCAAAAGCGGTTCGAGAGTTCGAATCTCTCCTTCTCCGCCAAAAGATAAAGGGTATCTCAAACGAGATACCCTTTATCTTTTGCGAAAGACGCTATGATTCGGAACTCTCTACGAATTGCGCGCAATTCGTATTTGTTTGCGCTTGATTTTTCTCGAAATAAAGCAAAGCCTTGGCGCAAACGCAGAGTTCTGAATCTCTCCTTCTCCGCCAAAAGATAAAGGGTATCTCAAACGAGATACCCTTTATCTTTTGCGAAAGACGCTATGATTCGGAACTCTCTACGAATTGCGCGCAATTCGTATTTGTTTGCGCTTGAATTTCCTTGAAATAAAGTAAAGCCTTGGCGCAAACGCAGAGTTCTGAATCTCTCCTTGCCTAGCAGAGTACTTTTTGCTTGGCAAAGAAGAAGAGATCTGTTCATTGAGGATTGCTTTGTCTTCCGCCACCAGTAACGTATAAAGGGTATCTCAAACGAGATACCCTTTATCTTTTGTAAAAGGCGCTATGATACGGGACTCTCTACGAATTGCGAGCAATTCGCAGCTGTTTTACCCACGATGATTTTATCATTATATATTCATGAATTGCACCATATTGGCGGGTACAAGGTCATATTTCGGCTCTTCGTCACCGAAGTCCATTTCAAAGACCGCGAAGTTCAGAATATCGTCGGGGGATTTTTCGGGGAGATTATCAAAATAGATGACTCCGTTTTCGTATCTGAAATCGACGTTTTTGCCGTTAGTCAGGCAACGAACGGACTTTGGAGAGTTCTTATATCCGTTCATTCTTGCGAACGTTCCACCCCATATCCAGTTCCAGATATAGACCTTATTTCCTCTCTGTGCGGAGGTGGAAATGCCGTTTGTGCCGCATCCGCCGCGCTTTGTGGGTCCGTAGACCGCCTCGGCGTGTCTTTCCATCCAGCGACCGACAGTCTCAAGAGTTTCCTTTTCATAGGGGTCTATGCTTCCGTCTGCATTGGGCGCGATGTTGAAAACGAGGTTTCCGCCGCCGTACTGGCAGACAGACATATATTTGACTATATCGTGCGCGTTGTCCTTAAAGGGGCGCGTTTTTTCGTGGTCGACTCCGCCAAACGCGGTGTGACTGAAGCGCAGGCAGCCCTCCCAGTCGCCCTTGAGGGGGCCAAAGAGAAGATTATCCTCACAGTTACGGAAATCCTCCTCGACAAGGCTACGGTCGTTTATGAGTATATCGGGCTGGAGCTCTCTTATCATAAGATTACGCTCGACGCTACGCCATTCCTCTGCGTTGCGGAGAGGAGATGGGCCGTCATACCAGAGAATATCTATTTTGCCGTACTCGGTCATAAGCTCGCGCATACAGTTATCTACAAACGTGAGATATCTCTCTCTTGCCGCCATGTCCTCAAGGCAGGCGATTCCACCGTCCTCGTGATCCCAGTTTACAAGCGAGAAATAGAGTCCCACGCGCATTCCGTGCTTGCGACAGGCATCAACATACTCGCGCACAATGTCGATCCCGGGGCCGTAATTGACAGAGTTATATTTGTTGGTCTTGGAGTTCCAGAGCGCAAAGCCGTCGTGGTGGACGGTGGTAAGAATGACATATTTCATGCCGGCCGCCTTTGCGAGCTTTACCCACTCCTCGGCGTTACCCGATTTATATTTGAACTGCGTATTTGCGGTGTTGAGGTATTCTTCACGGGAGATACCCTCGCGCATTCTTATCCATTCGCCTCTGCCGTAGCAGGAATATATACCGTAGTGGATAAACATTCCAAAGCGCGCGTCTCTCCACCACGCGATACGCTTTTCGAGCGTTTCGGCGGTAAATTTTTTATACTGTTCGAGATTCATTTCTGTATTGCCCTTTCTATTTCACTGTTGATCAATTCTCGAAGCTCCAATATGTAGCTTGAGTTTTTGGGGTATTGATTCATCTTGACCTCCGCGCCCGCGTGTCGGTCGATGATCTCTACGACCTTTTCATGTCCGATATATTCTTCAAGCATATTCCTGCGGCTGAAATTCCTCCCAAAAGCAGATACGTTGCAACAGAGAGAAGATTTGCCAATATTTTGCACACCAGAATAGGCTTCATGCTTTTTATCTGTGTTGAGAGCACTGAAATGACCGTAGTCAAAACACTTATGCCTTGGGCTATATAAAATTCCACAGTCGATGCCTCACAAATAAAATTTTTTGCCGATATCAGCCATCGGTCTTACGATATGGATTATAGCATTTATTTTTCGAGATGTAAATAGCACTTTGCAGATTTTTATGTTGCAAAAAATGAACTTATATGATATACTGTTTATGGAGTTCAGTGCGCGGAGGTAGACATGTTCGTAAAATCAAATATACTGCGATCTCCGCACGCTTTTGCGACAAGGCGGGGCGGGGTGAGCCAAAATGAGCATACGAAATCGCTCAACCTTGCCTTTGACAGGGGAGACGGTGACGGTACGGTTATAAAAAACCTTGAAATTTTCGCAAAGGGTGTCGGTTTTGACGCAGAAAGCATTGTGTCATTACCGCAGATACATTCGGACAAAATTTTTACCGTCAAGAATGATATGAAGGGGCAGGGATATTTTCTGCGCGACGGAATTGAAGGCGGAGACGGATATATCACTGCGCAGAGGGGAATTACCCTTGGAATAAAGACTGCGGATTGTGTGCCGATTCTCTTTGAAGCGGAAAGGAACGGAAACATAGTTGCCGTTGGTGCTGTCCACGCAGGCTGGCGTGGCACGGTTGCAAACATTGCGGGAAAGTGTGTCGCGCGGCTTTGCGATGAGCTTGGCGTTGAGCCGAGAGACATACGCGCAGCAATAGGGCCTTGCATTCACTCTTGCTGTTACGAGGTGAGCTTTGATATTTTTGAGGCGGTATCCAATTATCTTGGCGAGGAGATCGCGACCGAGTTTGTCACCCCGTCCATCAAGGGTGACGAAAAGTATTTCTGTGATCTGGTTGGAATAAATCGGTCAATTTTGAGAAAAAGCGGTCTTTTGGACGAAAATATTGACACAGTAGACGAATGTACCTGTTGTATGAGTGAAAAATATTTCTCTCACCGTTTTTCGGGCGGCGTGAGAGGTACAATGCTGAACGTAATTTTTATGGAGTAAAAAATGAAGATCAAAAAAATTCTTTTGGATACGGATATAGGAGACGAGATAGACGATGCCTTGGCGCTCTATTTTGCAATGGAGCAGGGGGTTGAGATAGTGGGTATAACCACTGTATACAAAAACACCGATGAGCGCGCGAGGATCTCAAAGAGGCTTTTGAAGCTTTACGGCAAAGGCTATGAGAACATTCCCGTTTTTGCAGGCGAGGGCACTCCGATAGCCGAGGCACCGACCGAATATCCGCACACATGCCACTACCACGACATGCTTGACTCGGATGAATACGCACCCGACGGCGCGTGCGATGAGGCGATAGATTTTATAATCGAATCCTGCGAAAAATACGGCGAAGAGCTTGCGGTGGTTGCGATAGGTCCGTTTACAAACATCGCCAGGGCGATCGAGAAAAACAAGGACGCAGTAAACAAGGCAGGCGCGGTTGTCATTATGGGCGGCGCATATTACCGTCAATACGCAGACTGGAACGTGATGTGTGACGTTGAGGCAGCGGACGTAATGTTTTCCTCGCTCAAAAATCTTGAATGTATGGGAGCTGACGTGACGCATAGGCTGCTTTTATCCCGTGACGAGCATCAAAAGCTCATTGATTGCAAAAAGGATGGCGCGACCAAAGAGATCGGTGAGCTTATAAGGCTTTGGAGCATCGTAAATCCCGACAGATGTCCGACGCTTCACGATCCCTTAGCGGTATATTACGCGATGCGACCCGATATATGCAAGGTTGAATCCCAGAGGGTAAAGGTCATAACCGACGGTTACGCGAGGGGGCTGACCTTGAACATTGATGCGTACAACAAAAGCTACATGAATCCGGTATGCGATGGGTACGATATGAGGCACAATGTAGCCAAAGACGTGAAGGCAAGGGAGTTTATAGATATTTTTACAAGCACCTTTAAAGGATAAGGAAAAGATATGAAAAACAGATTATTGAAAATTTTGATTGCTGTTACGGTACTGACCTCATCGATTTCGCTTTTTGCGTGCGGTAATCCGAGCAACGGTGTCGCAGAATCCAAAGCTGTGAGTGTTACAGAGACCGAATCGCTGACCGAAGCTACCGAGACGGAGACAAACAGTGCCGAGACGGAGACAGAATCGCAGAGAACAGAGCCTTCGGCAAATGATTTTACGGTTTACGATGCAAACGGCAACGCAGTAAATCTTTCCGATTTTATCGGAAAGCCGATCGTTCTCAATTTCTGGGCAAGCTGGTGTCCACCGTGCAAGAGCGAGATGCCCGAATTCAACGCAAAATATCTTGAGCTTGGCGACGAGATCCAATTTCTGATGGTCAATCTGACCGCCGGCGACTCTCTCGCCGATGCCAATGCGTTGATCGAAAGTCAAGGATACTCTTTCCCCGTGCTTTACGACACGACCTACAGCGCGGCGAGTGCTTACGGTGTGCAGTCTATTCCGATGACGGTGTTCATCGACAGAGAGGGATATATCATGGCTGTCGACATAGGAGCAATCAGCGCGGAGAGGCTTGAGGCGAGGATAGGGCTTATAAAATAAACAATCCCTCAGTCAGCAGAGCTGACAGCTCCCTTTACACAAGGGAGCGTTTTTGATGGGCGGATTTGCGTTTTGTAGACGTGAAACAATTTAAACCATCATTGTTAAAATGCAGTAATATTCCACTTCAACCTTGTTCGCCACCCATAAGAAAAAGCTCCCTTGTGTAAAGGGAGCCGGCGCGCCTCCGTGCGCGACTGAGGGATTGTTTTTCTCATATCTAACTTTTATTTTCAAGCGCCTTTTCTACCGCACAATCAATGTAGTAACAAACGCCTTTGAAGTTTCTTTTAACCTCGAAATTGGGTATTCTTATGACTTTAAGTCCGTATTGCTCAAGAAACGCGGTGCGCTCCTCGTCATAACGGAGACCTTCCTCGGTGTAGTGTTGTGACCCGTCAAGCTCAACCACGATCTTTGCCTTTGCGCAATAAAAATCCACAATGTATCGACCAAGCACCTTTTGTCTTGAAAACCTTATGGGATATTTCCGTAAGAATCCATACCACAGCATATATTCTTCCTCGGTCATGTTTTTGCGTAACATTTTTGCTGCGGGTACGAGTTTTTTGTTGTATTTTCGTTGCATATTTCCATCTAAATTTTGACAAATCTTCTTTGACATAGAGTGTACAACCGATTGAATTACTTCCATTTCCCAAGCTCTTCTTTTCTCTCCTGTTCGCGGCGCTCGCTATCCTCGGAATTCATACGGTTGTTTATCTTGCCTTGGTTTCTTATCCGATACACGAGAGCTCCACCGATAAACCCAATAAAGTAGACAATTATCGACATCGCTTTCACTGCAGAGGGGAAAAAAATTATAAACGGCATCACCCAAGGAATCGTTGCAAAAAGAAATTTCGAACCGACCGCAAACATACTGTTTTCTTCATCGGAAGAAAGATTTGAGCTATAACTTGTTCGAAATCCGTTTTCCACCTTCTCATTTTTAAAGAACAATGCCTGAAAGACCATCAAAACTATCAAAAACAATGGAATGGCTGACAGAACGGTTATGTTTATGCTTTTGTAAAAAACAAATGCGGCTACGATATTAGCAATAATCGTCACACAGTAGTATATCAGCATAATACTTCCTCCTTCGATGCTTTATTGATTCTATCGCTTTTTTTGCTTTGCGAAAAATCCATTCTTTTTACCCAAGCTCCTCGTAGATCTCCATCAGTCGCTCCTCGACTGCATTTTTGCGCTCGTCGAGCTCGGCGACCTTTTTGTAATCGGTTGCGGCCTCTCCGTTCATTTCTTCCTCTATCAAAGAAAGCTCCTCTTCGAGCTTTTCCATCTCGGCGGTAAGGCGTTCTATGCGCTTTGCCTTTTTTCTTGCCTCTGCCGCATCCTGCTTATTTTTTAGGTACTGCTCCTTGTTTGAGCCCGCGAGGACCGTTTGTGTTACCGCGCCGCCTTCGCTTTCTGCAATCAGCTTTGCTTTTCTCGCCTCCGTAAACTCGCGAAATTCGCTGTATGCGCGTCCGTCGCGCGTTACTGCGTAGTCGAACATATCTCCGTCAACGTATCCGTCGGGCTTGAGCTCGATTATGCGGTTTGCAAGCTTTTCGATAAAGTAACGGTCGTGAGATACTGCGATTATCGTTCCGTCGAACTCCTCAAGCGCAGATTCGAGCGCTTCCTTTGAGTCTATATCAAGATGGTTTGTCGGCTCGTCGAGAATAAGCAGATTCATATGGGAGAGGATAAGCTTAGAGAGCGTCAGCCTTGCGCGCTCACCTCCGGACAGCACGCCGACCTGCTTATATACGTCCTCGGCAAAAAAGTTGAACCACGCAAGAGTTGAGCGTATCTTCTGCTCCGGCAAGGTGGGGTAGGCATCCCAAAGCTCGTCAAGCACACTCTTATGCTCGTCAAGATTTTGGTTTTCCTGATCGTAATATCCTATCTCAACGTTATATCCGTCCTCTATCTTGCCACCGGTGGGGGATAGCTTTTTCATCATCAGCTTTATGAGCGTTGACTTTCCGCATCCGTTAGGTCCGATTATAAGCAATCTGTCCTTGCGCTTTACAAGAAAATCGAGTCCGTCAAAGAGCTTTTTTTGACCAAACGCCATTGAAAGTCCCTTGACGTTCATTACGTCATTTCCGCTGTCTATCGCTGTGGTGAATTTCATTCTGATCGCGCGGGTCTCCTTTTCGGGAGCCTCGAGCTTTTCCATTTTATCAAGCAGCTTTTGGCGGGATTCTGCGGCTATAATATTGCGCTCTCTGTTCCATTGGCGCTGTTGAGCGATATAAGCCTCCTGTCTCGCTATCTCCTTTTGCTGCTCGCGGTAGTGCTTTTCGTATATCTCGCGGTCTATACGTCTTTGCTCCATACTTCGCGTGTAGTTACCGTTATAGAGCTTTGCCTTATGGTGCTCGATGGCGAGCGTTTTGTTCGTTACGCGGTCAAGAAAATAGCGATCGTGCGAGATGACCATGACACATTTTTTATACTGAACGAGATAGTTTTCAAGCCAACCGAGCGTTTCAATATCAAGGTGGTTTGTCGGCTCATCGAGCATCAGAATATCGGGCTCTCGGCAGAGCTGTATTGCAAGTGCGAGGCGGGTTTTCTGTCCTCCTGACAAAAGTTCAACATTTTTGGAGATCGCCTCCTCGTCAAATCCGAGCTTTAAAAGAATTGATCGGCATCTGCCCTTGAATTCAAGTCCTCCGTCGCGAATGAAGTTTTCGTGAAGGGCTGTGTATTCGTTTGTGTATGAGCTATGCTTTGGATCGTTCGCATCGGACAGGAGCAATTCGAGCTCTGAAAGTCTCTTCTCCGCGGCGAGCAGAGTGGGGAATGCGGCGAGCATATGGTCTATCGCGGTATTACCCTCGTATCCGACGGAATCGTCGGCATCGAATGCGCCGTACTGCGACAATATTCCAACCGTTTTTCCTTTTGAAATATATACCTCTCCGCTCTCGGATTCATATTCTCCGGTTATCAGCTTAAAAAGCGATGTCTTTCCGCTTCCGTTTGCACCGATTATTCCGAGCTTATCGTTTTCATCAAGAGCAAAAGAAACACGCTCAAGCACGCTTGTTGTTCCGAATCGAAGCGTGAGGTCACTTACGTTAATTGCAATCATTTTTATCCCTTTATAAACCTTTAAAATGGCCACCACTTGACTTTACACGTCAAATGATGTATAATTTATCTGTCAACACCTTATATTTTATCATCTTTGACTGCTTTTGTCAATAAATTTATAAGGGATCGGAACACATTGGAGGGGGTGAGCCTATGAAAATATGCGTTATAGGATGCGGCAGATGGGGATCGCTTATTACCTGGTATCTCTCGGAAAAGAAAATGCTTGATGTGACGCTTTACGGCAGAGAAGGCTCTGATACGATGCAAAGATTCATTTCGGAAAGACGAAACGATCTTCTTACTCTGCCGGAATCCGTAATCCTTTCAACAGATATTGCGTGTGTTAAGGCGGCGGACGTTATAGTAATATCCGTCGGATCGCAGGGGCTTTCATCTCTGATGGATGAGCTTTCCGCCCTTGAATTGAAAAACAAAATCTTTGTGCTTTGCATGAAGGGAATCGAAATAGCCACCGGGCGCAGGCTCTCCGAGGTTGTCAGAGACTCCACCGACGGATCGAACAAAATCGCCGTATGGCTTGGTCCCGGTCACGTTCAGGAGTTTTACGCGGGCATTCCCAATTGCATGGTCATAGATTCGGATGACGCAGGGGTAAAGCGCTTACTTGTGGGCGCATTTTCAAGTGAGCTGATACGCTTTTATTACGGAGAGGATCTGCTTGGAAACGAGATAGGCGCGGCGGCGAAAAACGTGATCGGTATAGCCGCGGGAATCCTTGACGGACTTGGGCTTTCAACACTCAAGGGCGCGCTGATGTCTCGCGGAACCCGCGAGGTTGCAAGATTGATCACGAGGATGGGCGGAAGCGAGCTTTCGGCTTACGGTCTTTGTCATCTCGGCGATTATGAGGCGACGGTTTTTTCAAAATTCAGCCACAACAGAGCTTTCGGAGAGGCCCTGGTCAAGGGTGAGCGATTTGACAAGCTTGCCGAGGGATATTACACCGCGAAGGCGATAGTTGCTCTGGCCGAAAAGCACGGTGTGGATATGCCGATATGCCGCTGTGTTTACGGCATCATACACGAGGGCAAGGATGCAAAAGTCGAAACGAACGCACTTTTTGAAAGAAGCATCAAAACAGAATTTTACAAATAAAAACGAAAAATCCTTTGGAAATTCCAAAGGATTTTTCTTTATTTTTTCTTTTTAAACGAAATTGCTATGCCGATAAAAGAAGCGATCGCGGTCATCAAAGCTCCCCCCGCACTTGAAGTACATCCTCTTTTTTTCGCAAGCTCTGTCTGCGCTCCTGCGGATGCGAGCTCATTTTCGTCAATAAACTGCGCGGTGTAGGTCGCGTTTCCTCTTATCACTCCGTCAACGCTTGCACCCCAGCCAAAGAACACATATCCCTCGGGTGCTTCGGGCGGTGTGGGAATGTCGTACCTTGTGCCGTAATATCCGTGCTTTTGATCAATTATTGTACCGTCTGTGTTTTTAAACGTGACTACGTAATAATTGCTATCCCATACTGCTCTTAAGGTAATATCTCCTCCGGTCTCCGGAATGGGATCGCCGGGTGAGAGTGCTACATTAGAGCCGTCCGTGGTAAGCCAGCATACGAATCCTGCGTTGTCGCGCTTCGGCTCGTTCATATACACGCTCTTTTGTTGACCCTCCTTGCGGTATTGTGTCATAAACAAAAGAGATCCGTCTTCGTCGAGATAATTCGTTACATAAACATTTTCGGTGGTGGTTATCTGAACTACATTCGCGGTGGCAGGAATATAGCCCTCGTTTCCGTTAAATGATACCTTATACGAGTTTGCACTCATTTGCGTGACCTTGAAAGCTGTAAATTCGGGGATCACCTTGCCCGATTCGCTTGCAAGATCCGAATCCGCGAAAAGCGAGATCTCGGTCTCTGAAATATAGTCTCCGAGCGTTCTGAAGGAGCCCGTGTAGTCAACTCGGCGGTGGGTATTGCTCTCGCCGTATTCGGGAGTGGCGTACCCAACTATGTAATCACTTGAAAGCGCGTGCTTTTTAAGCGCGACGTACTCGCCGTTGCTTGAATATTCATTGCCGTTTGAGGTGTTTCCCTCGACAGTGTAAACATTATGACCGTCCGAATAGCGCACGAGTCCGACGTGTGTTGAATCGACAGCGCTGCCTTTGTCCTTAAAGAAGATTATATCACCGAGCTGAGGTATATACCCGCTTTTTGATTTATAGATGCCTTCGGATTTACATGCAGAGAACCAGCGCTGACAGCTGACCTCCGCACCCGCGGTTGCATCCTCGGGGATGCCCGCCTGACGCAAGCACCAATTTACAAATGAGGCGCACCAATAATAGCCGTAGCTCACGCCGTTGCCCTGTCCGTTGTCAAGCTTGCCGTAAAGCACGTTATACTCAACATAGTCGCGCGTTCCTGTCGTGCTTTGTCCTCCAAAGTCGCTCTCCGAGTCTCCCTCGTGGTATCCCACCTGAGACATCGCTATGGCGACCACGTCTCTTGCTCCGTCTCCCGACAGCGAAAGAGAGGTGAGGTTTTTGTAAAACCGACTTGATCTATATTCACTTGTCATGCTGTATTGTGCCGAGGCCGCAGAGGCATTTACCGAGACAAGGCTTGTCCTATCGCCCTGCCACAGAAAAGCTCCCAGCATCACTGCGGCGACCGTCAGCGCCGCGCAGATCTTGTGAATTCTTTTTTTCATTGCTCTGTCTTTCTTTGAAATAATTGTATATATCATGATTTTTTGGTTCTTTTTGGCTCTTACAGATTTATTATACCATACAGCAAACGGCGTGTCAAGAAAATAGCGGCTTCAGTGTCATTTTTTTACTCTAATTTTTATCCGCTTTTGACAAACAATACTTACAACGGCAGATTTGCGCATGCTACCGTTGCAAGCGCATCTGCGGATCGGAGGAAAACATGAAAAAGCTTTTATGTATAGTTTTATTTATATGTATGCTCACGGCTTTGCCGATATTCACTTCGTCGTGCAGAGCCGAAGAAGCAGACGTTCACGTCTTTTATTACACCTTCAGTGACCCTTATATATCCAACGTAAGAAACGAGCTTGGAAAGCAGCTGTCAAACGCCGGAATAAAATATCAGGACCATGATGCAAACGGTAGCCAGACAATACAGACCGAGCAGATACAGACCGCGATCACAAACGGCGCGAAGGCTATAATAGTTAACATTGTAAACACGGGGTCGGACGACACCGCAAAGAGCATTGTTTCTATCGCAAAAAATGCGGGCATACCGGTAATATTTTTTAATAGGGAAATATCGAGTCTCGTTATCAAAACCTACAACAAATGCGCCTTTGTCGGCACCGATGCAAAGGAAGCAGGCGTTCTTCAAGGACAGATAATAGGAAATTACGTTAAGGATAATTTCAAATCGCTTGACATCAACGGTGACGGAGTGATCTCCTATATTCTTTTCAAGGGAGAAGAGGGAAACAACGAGGCTATACTCAGAACGCAATACAGCGTAAGCGAGGCGGACAAAATACTAAAGGAAAACGGTCTTCCCGCTCTCCGCTTTTACGACCCCTCAAATACAAACAAGTATCTTGTTGACAAAAACGGACAGTGGTCCGCATCTGCCGCCAACGAGTATATGACCACTGCGCTCACCTCCTACAACGAGAGCAGAGGAAATATGATCGAGCTTGTAATATGCAATAACGACGGCATGGCTGAGGGCGCAATCGCCGCGCTGAACAATGCCGGATACAATCTTGGAAAAAGCGGAAGTCGGCATATCCCCGTGTTCGGTGTTGACGCCACGGCGGCGGCCACAGACCTGATCAAGAAGAATAAGATGACGGGAACTGTAAAGCAGGATGCCGCAGGTATGGCAAGGGCGGTTGCCAAGGTCACCTCAAACGCTTTGACCGAGGGCAAAAAGCTCTCCGAGGGACTTGAGGAATACGCTATGGATTTCGGCGTTATGAAAATCAGAATACCGTACTCGGCATATCTTGGCGAGGACTGACATCAATTTTCGATAATTTTACGAGGACAAGAGCATGGCAAACAAAACCGATATTCTGCTCCAAATGGTTGGCATCACCAAGGACTTCCCCGGTGTGCGAGCTCTTGACGGAGTGTCATTCGCCTTAAGGCGTGGAAGCGTTCACGCGCTTATGGGAGAAAACGGAGCAGGAAAATCAACACTTATGAAATGCCTTTTCGGGATCTACTCACCAGATAGCGGAGAGGTGTATCTTGACGGAGAAAGGGTGAGGTTCAAAAGCCCGAACGATGCGCTTCAAAACCGAGTCGCGATGGTTCACCAGGAGCTTAACCAGGCAACAAAGCGGAGCGTTATGGACAACATCTGGCTCGGTCGCTATCCGACAAAGCTTGGATTTATAACGTCCGAAAAGGAAATGTATACGCAAACCAAGCGCATATTCGACGATCTCGGAATAAAGACAGACCCGCGCCGCATTATGAGCACCATGTCGGTTGCGGAAAGGCAGATGGCGGAAATAGCAAAGGCCGTTTCATACGATGCCAAGGTCATTGTCCTTGATGAGCCCACAAGCTCGCTTTCTGACCGCGAGGTAGAGCATCTTTTCGAAATAATTGAAAAGCTGCGCTCTCGCGGATGCGGAATCATCTACATTTCGCATAAAATGGACGAAATATTGCAAATATCAGACGAAATAACAGTTATGCGAGACGGCAGACACGTTGCGACCGAGAATGCCGAGAATATGACGATGGATAAGATAATCCGTCTTATGGTAGGGCGTGAGCTTACAGAGCTTTTTCCGAAAAAGACCAATCTGCCCGGAAATTTGCGGCTTCGCGTTGAGGGGCTTTCGTCAAAGCATAACCACGTAAAAGACGTAAGCTTTACCTTAAGGCGCGGAGAGGTCATCGGCTTTGCAGGTCTTGCGGGGGCTGGGCGCACCGAGGTGATAGAGAACATTTTTGGCATATCCGAAAGGGAAAAGGGTAAAATTTTTCTTGACGGTCGGGAGGTCAAAAACCGCACTCCGCGAGAGGCAATCAAAAACGGATTCGCTCTTATTACCGAGGAGAGGCGTGCGACGGGCATCTTCGGCATTCTCGACATCTGCGAGAACACGACTGTATCGGGACTTAAAAGATATGTCAGATTCGGTTGTCTTTCGGACAGGCAAAGACGGAAGGATACCGATTGGTCGATAAGATCGATGAATATAAAGACCGCTTCCCAGAAAACGCAGATCAAGCTTCTTTCGGGCGGTAATCAGCAAAAGGTAATACTTGGTCGCTGGCTGCTCACAGAGCCCGAGATCCTGATGCTTGACGAGCCGACAAGAGGAATAGACGTTGGCGCAAAATATGAAATATATCAGCTCATAAACTCTTTGGCAGAGAAGGGAAAATCGATAATCGTGGTTTCAAGCGAGCTTCCCGAGCTTTTGGGTATATGCGACCGCATATACGTTATGTCGGCGGGGCGCATTTCGGGTGAGGTGAGCGCAAAGGATACGACTCAAGAGGAAATAATGACTCTTGCTTCGAAATTTATGTAACGGAGAATCACAATGAATGCAATAGAAAGATACAGGGAGCTATCCCCCCTGCAACGCAAAAACTACCGCAAGGAATTTTTCATAAACAACTCACTGTATATGTTTCTCATTGCGGCGGTGATAGTAATTGGCTTTTTAAGACCGAATTTCCTTTCGGCGGCGTCTATCGTAAATATAATTTCGCTTTCAGCGGCAAACATCCCTATTGCGCTGGGAATTGCGGGTGCTATCATACTTTCGGGAACAGATCTGTCTGCGGGCAGAATCGTCGGTGTTGTCGCATGCGTCAGCGCTTCGCTTTTGCAGGCATCCGGATATGCCACCAAAATGTTCCCAAATCTTCCGACACTCCCGATCCCTGCGGTGCTTCTTATATCACTTGCCTTGGGTGCGGTAGTCGGTCTGATCAACGGATTTTGCACGGCAAAGTTCCATTTGCATCCGTTTATCGTGACCTTGTCAACACAGCTTATCGCGTACGGAGCATTGCTTATATATCTGCGACAAGGGAACAACAACGGTCAATCAATCTCGGGACTTGATTCGTCCTACACGGAATTTATAAACGGCAGTATTTTGTCTGTGGGTCGCACTCCCATACCGAATTACGTGTGGTATTCCTTGCTTATAATCGCGATCATGTGGTTTATCTGGAATAAAACGACCTTTGGAAAAAACATGTTTGCGGTAGGATCAAATCCGGAGGCGGCAAACGTGTCGGGTGTCAACGTAAAGCGCGTGACTATGCTTGTCTTTATGCTTGCGGGCATTCTTTACGGAGTTACGGGATTTATTGAAGCGGCGAGAATAGGCTCAAACTCCGCCGCAACGGGTCTCAATTACGAGCTTGACGCCATCGCGGCATGCGTTATCGGCGGCGTGTCCTTCGTCGGCGGTATAGGTAAGATACGCGGCGTTATCGTCGGAGTTGTGCTTTTGAGGCTTATATTCGTAGGACTTACGGCCTTGAGTATTGATGCAAACATGCAATATGTGATTAAGGGACTTATCATTCTCATCGCCTGCGCGATAGATATGAGAAAATACCTTGTCAAGAAATAAGGATACGGTCGTCTTCGCTTGCCGCGGAGCGACCGTTTTTCTGTTTCAAACCGGGAATCATACTCTATTTTTTATGATTGTGACGTTGATAGGAGCCGCGGCGTGTTTTTTGTGTTAAAGCTCTTTACAAAATATAAAAATAGTGATATAATTCTTATATTAAGTAAATGGAGGTGTACGCATGCTTCTTTACTACGTAAGACACGGCGACCCTATATACAACCCAGACAGTCTGACCGAGCTCGGTCACAGTCAGGCGGATGCGCTTGCCAAAAGGCTTTCGATTCTCGGATTTGATAAGATTTATGCGTCGAGCTCAAACCGTGCGCGCCAGACGGCGGAGCCAACCTGCAAGGCGCTCGGAATGGAAGCCGAGGTGCTTGATTGGTGTAACGAGGGATACGCATGGCGAGATCTGACAGTCACAAGCGAAAAGGGAAACAAATGCTGGGCATTCCAGGATCACAAGACCTCTCTCTTTTTGGCAGGTCCCGAGATCAAAGCTCTCGGCAACAGATGGTACGATCATTCTTTTTTCGAAGGAACGGCATTTAAAAGCGGATTCGAGCGAATAATGGATGAGACCGATAAGTTTATGGAATCCCTCGGATTTATTCACGACAGAGAGCATAACGTATATACCGTGGCAAGCCCGCAATACGAAAGAGTTGCACTTTTTGCTCACCAGGGCTTCGGTCTCGCGTTTCTCAGCGCGCTCTGCGACATTCCTTATCCCGATTTTTGCACACGCTTTGATCTGGGTCACACCGGTGTTACCGTTATAAGGATCGCAGGCAAGGAGGGTGCGCAATGCATTCCAAAGATCCTTCAGCTTTCCAATGACTCTCACCTTTACAAAGAGGGAGTGTCTACAAAATATCAGAATCTTTATGAGCTTTGAGATAACTCATACCGCTCAAATTAAAAGAGCCTAAAGGCTCCAAGTTTATGAAATTGGAGACAATATGCAAATAGTTATCATAGGAAACGGCTCGCTCGGCGATTCTCTGATCGAGTACATCAGCCGCGAGAACCATAGCATAATCGTTATAGACGAGAACGAGGACGTTGTAAACGCCGTTGTCAACAAATACGACGTCAGGGGGGTTTGCGGAAGCGGCGCTTCTGTCGACACTCTGCGCGACGCGGGCATTGAGACCGCGGACGTTGTTATATCTGTTGCCGGCGGAGACGAACTGAATCTCCTTTGCTGTATGATGGCAAGATCTATGGGTGCAAAGCACACCATAGCAAGAGTGCGCGATCCACGTTACCTCAACCAGCAGAGCTTTATGAACAACACGCTCGGAATCGACGTCATTGTAAACCCCGACTACGAAGCCGCTCGTGAGGCGGGCAGACTTATACGTTTCCCTGCGGCTATGAAGATAGAAAAATTTGCGCAGGGCAAGGTAGAGGTAGTCGAAATACATATAGGTAAGGGGCATCCGTTTATAGACCAGCCGCTTATCAAATTCAAAAGCAAATATAACACGAACGCCCTTATATGTGCGGCAAAGCGCGGTGATGACGTAATAATCCCCGGTGGAGATTACGTTATTCAGGAGGGAGACAGCATCTCTCTCGTCGGATCTCGCGCGGACATCACAGATCTCTTTGTTAAGATCGGTCTTGTCGGAAAACAGCTTCGCGATATTATGATAATCGGCGGAGACCGCACGTCGCGCTATCTTGCAGGACAGCTGCTTGAGGGCGGATTCAAGGTCAAGCTGATCGAGCCCGACGAAGACGTTTGCGATGAGCTCGCGGAGCGATTCCCGAAGGCGACCGTGATACACGGAGATGCAACAGACCCCGACCTCTTGAATGACGAGGGCATAGACGCGGCGGATGCTTGCGTAGTTATGACCTCAAACGATCAGAAAAACTTTATAATCTCCATGTTTGCGAAAACTCGCGAGGTTGACAAAATAATCCCCAAGCTCACATCCAAAACCTTTGTAAAGCTCGCGTCAAACGCCGGAATAGACTCAAACGTGACTCCCGGTGTGCTTGTCGCGTCAAAGGTGCTCAGATACGTAAGAGGACTTGCGGGCAGGGATGAACATGGAAATTCAAGCGAGATAAAGTCTCTTCACAAGCTGGTTGACGGTCGCGTTGAGGCTCTTGAATTCGACGTTTCCGAGGATTTTGCGCTTATCGGAAAGCCCTTGCGCTCGGTTAAGCTCAAAAAAGGTCTTATTGTCGCCGCGATCATTCGCGAAAACACCGTAATTTACCCGAACGGCGAAACCTCGCTTGAAAAGGGTGACGGAGTTATAGTTATGACCACAAACGAGCAGCTTTGTGACCTCAACGACATAATTCAGTAAACGAGGCGGCGGTATGAATATAAAAATGATAAGGTATATCATAGGCAGACTTTTGCTCGTCGAAAGCGCGCTTATGGCGCTTCCGCTTGCCGTCTGTCTGATATACGGTGAATTCTCGCAGGTCCTCGCATTTATTATACCGATGGCGATACTCTGCGCTCTCGGCATTCTTTCAATAGCATTCAAGCCAAAGGAGCAGGCTCTTAAGGCAAAGGACGGATTTGTTACGGTCGGTCTTTCGTGGATCGTTCTCTCTCTGTTCGGATGCTTACCGTTCATCATATCGGGGCTGATCCCGAATTTCATTGATGCATTCTTTGAAACCGTATCCGGATTTACAACCACGGGATCGAGCGTGCTTTTCCCGAGCGATTTTGACAAGCTATGGGCGGTACAAAATCCCCTTAACGGCATGCGCTCGATATTCTTCTGGAGAAGCTTTACCAACTGGATAGGCGGAATGGGTGTGCTTGTATTCGTTCTTGCCGTGATGCCTAAGCAGGACACCAAGTCTTCAAGACTTGTTCACGTTATGAGAGCGGAAATGCCCGGACCGAAGGTTGACAAGATCGTGTCCACGGTCAAGAAAACCTCGGCTATTATGTACGGAATATACGCGGTCATGACGGGAATCCTTGTGGTGATACTGCTGTGTGGCGGCATGGATCTCTACGAGTCGCTCTGCACATCCTTTGCCACTGCCGGCACGGGCGGATTCTCAATATGGTCGGACAGCATGATAAGCTACGGCGGCGTTGCGCATCCAAACTACTGCACCTGGGTAATCGCGGTGTTTATGTTCCTTTTCGGAATTAACTTTAACGTATATTTTCTGCTACTTACCGGCAAGGTAGCAAGCGCGATCTTCAGTGAGGAGCTTATGTGGTATTCGGGCATCGTGCTTGCCTCTACCGCTATAATAACCTTTAACATTTACTCTCTGTACGGCAATTTTGCCGATTCATTGCGCCATTCGTTCTTCCAAGTGTCAACGATAATCACGACAACCGGATTTGCGACTGCGGATTTCAATCTCTGGCCTAACGCCTCAAAGGCTCTTCTGTTGATCCTGATGTTCATCGGCGCGTGCGCCGGCTCGACGGGAGGCGGAATGAAGGTCAGCCGTCTTGTCATCTCATTTAAGAGCGCAATAGCCGAGATCAAGCACATGGGAAGACCCAGGCAGGTCAGCCGTATAAGATTTGAGGGCAAGCCTGTCGAAAAGGACACTGTAAAGAGCGTGCTTGCGTTTATAGTGTCGTATATGTTTATCTTTTTTGCCTCGTTTATGATCATTTCGATAATTGACGGGCAAACTATAGAGACGACCTTTTCATCGGTCACCGCGTGTATCAACAACATAGGTCCCGGTCTCGGAGATGCCGGACCCATGGAGAACTTTGCATTTTACTCTCCCGTGTCAAAGATCATATTGGCATTTGATATGCTTTTGGGTCGACTTGAGATCTTCCCGATAATTATGCTTTTCTCACCGTCCGTGTGGATGGAAAAATAAGAAGGGGACTTGAAAACCATGACATCTAAATTTATAGTATTTGAGGGCATTGACGGCGCAGGCAAAACAACACAGATCAAGCTGCTTCGCGATGCGCTCGCTTCACGCGGCATTGAATGCTACGTTACAGCAGAGCCCACAGATATGCCTTCCGGCAAGAAGATAAGAGAGGCGCTCTCGGGTCGCGTTCAGGTCACATGCGCTCAGATGGCGGACATGTTTGCAACCGACAGAGTTATACACAACAAGGATTCGGTGCAGGGAATAGACGTTATGCTTGAGAGCGGTAAGACCGTTATAAGCGACAGATATTATTACTCGTCGCTGGCTTATCAGGGGGCTGAGCTTGGATTTGAGGCTGTTGCAAAGCTTAATCTTGAAAACCCCGACATCCGTATGCCCGACATCTGCATATTCCTTGACCTTTCTCCCGAAAAGAGTCTTGAAAGAATAGGAAAGAGAGCGGACACCCCCACGGAGATATATGAAAATTACGATTATCTTGAGAAGACGAGAAGAATGTTCTTTGATGTTTTCGAGAGGATCAAAAGTAGGGGGGAGCGAGTCGAAATAATCGACGCGTCCGGCTCTGCGGAGGAAATAGCAGAAAAGATACTTGAAAAGGTACTGTCTGTATTTAATTGATTTTTGAGGTATTTATGAAAACAAAATACACCAAGAAGGATGTTATGCGAATCGCAAAGAACGTGATCCTTGTTATTATCGGAACGCTGATTCTTTCATTTGGAACATCAATCTTTATGCTCCCGTACGATCTTGTCACGGGAGGCGTTTCGGGATATGCTATCGTGCTGTCCCAAATCATCCCGCCCGAGATACTTTCGGTCGAGCTTATCATAACCGTTCTGACTTGGGCGATGTTTATTTTGGGATTTATTGTTCTCGGCAAATCCTTTGCTATGAAGACGTTGGTTTCCGCGATCGTTTATCCCATAGGCGTTACCGTCTTTTCAAACATTGCAAGAATAAGCTTTTTCAACCTGCAATCGAGCGATCACGCAAGCGTTGGAGTGCTGCTGGCATCGGTTTTTGCGGGTGTTCTCATTGGTTTGGGCTGCGCGCTCTCCTTTCTCGGAGGCGGCTCGACCGGCGGAGTTGACGTCATTGCGTTTATTATTTGTAAAATATTCAAAAGAGCTCGAAGCTCGGTCGTAATATTCATTGTCGATGCTTCCGCGATCGTGCTTGGAATGTTCGTTATTCGTGATTTCGTGCTCACTCTTCTCGGTATAATCTCGGCATTCATCGCCGCGCTTATGATAGACAAGGTGTTTATCGGCGGATCAAAGGCATTTGTCGCGCACATCGTCACGGACAAATATGAAGATATAAACAAGCTCGTTATCGAGAAGCTCGACAGAACAAGCACCGTCATCGATGCGACAGGCGGATATTCGGGATCTCCAAAAAAAATGCTTATGGTCTCGTTCTCTATGGATGAGTACTCCGAGCTTATCAACATCATAAACTCGAACGACAAAAACGCGTTCGTTACCGTAAACCAGGCGCACGAGATAAACGGCGAGGGCTGGACGAGGTACGAGCTCAAGAGAAAGAAAAAACGCTAATTTTAAGCTCAGCAAAACAAAGGATCGGGCGCGCACGGGCAACCGAAAGAAACGATTGGGAAATTACCTTTTCTCAAAATATATGATTTTCAAAAAGCGACCGAGGAATAACCGAGGGCGCTTTTTGCGCAAGTTAAGAAGCTATTTTAAATTTTTGGAAAATATACGGCGGAAAAGGAGATATGTCCCCAAAACGGTACATTGTTGGTTGTATAATATGGGTAGTATAGAAAAAACAAAATTAAAGGAGACACTTCCCTTATGAAGAAACTGATCGTATTAACCGGCTCGTTCAACCCAGTGACCATCGCGCACTACAAGATCCTATCCGACGCAGTAGAAAGATACGGCGCAGACGAAGGTATATTCGTCGCAACCGATGACAGATACCTTGCGCGCAAGGCTTTGCTTAAGACCAACCCTCCGTCATGCTTCATGCTGCCTGAGACTGTGCGCGGAGAAATGCTGCGCTCTCTCGCAAACGATAACCCCAAGCTCAGCTATTGGGGTGTCGAGCTCGGAGGAGTGTCCTCGAATACATATAAGACGCTTGTCAGATTGCTTAAGGATAAGCACAAGCAATACCCCAATGAAGAGATCAAGCTCTACTTCCTTTTCGGCGCGGACAAGTTGAAGAATTTATCGCACTGGGATCACGCAAGCGAGATGTCCGACCTTTGCGAATATCTCGTTTATGCACGTCACTTTGATCTTGAAAAGGTCATCGCAAGGGATCCGTTTCTTGCCGAGCGCAGGGAGAGAATCCATCTTTTGCAGGTTGAAAACGAGGACCTTGAGGATGTCAGCTCCACCGAGCTTCGCCGCCGCTTCTTTGCCGGGGAAGACTACAGCGATCTTATGAATCGCGGGCCTTACTCCATCATGCAGAAGCTTTCGCCCTCCGATTTCAAGCCGCTGACCGACGAGGATATCATCAAGGCGCACATCCTGTACGATGGAAGATTTGGCGCCAACGCCGCGCGCTTGAAGGTTTTCAAGGCGAACGCCAAGCTGTTCAATGCGTGGCCCGACTACCTTGGTGATCGCGATGCGCATCGTGTAGCGAAGGCATACAAGAGTGAATTTACCGTTGACATTCCCGAATTGCCGACGGATACCGTGACCGCCTGCGCGAACGCTGACTGCGCGGACGTGGCGAAATCTCTCTTGGACGAGGGGTTGAATCCCGCAATATTGAACCTTGCATCGAGAGTTTCTCCGGGAGGCGGATACCACAAGGGAACGTCTGCGCAGGAGGAATGCTTGTGCCAGATGTCGACGCTTTCACAGTCGATATATCAGTTCGGAAGCCCAAAGTATAAGCACATACGCGAGTCGGGCGTAAAAATTGTTCCCGGCGTATACCCCATGGACATTAACTTCGGCGGGGTGTACTCTCCTTGTGTGACCTTCTTCCGTCACGGCGCGGACTCTTACTATGCTCTCAGGAACGAGAGATTCGATTGCGCTATCGTTACGGTGGCGTCCCTTTCCAACAGAGAGAAGAACGATTACACCAACAACGAGCGCATCTACTTCGATGCCGAAGGACGCTTGACCGAAGAGGGCAGAGTGATCGAGACCAACAAGATCCGCACGCTCTTCCGTATTGCTCTTGAGAACGGTCACGACAGCATGGTGCTCGGCGCTTTCGGATGCGGAGTCTTCCATCTTCACTCGGGTGAGGTTGCGGGTCTTTTCCGCGGCGTTCTGGATGAGCCCGAGTTCAAGAACAGATTTAAGAAGCTCGTATTCGCTATTTACGAGGGTAAGCCCTCGGCTCGCCGCCGCGATCCCATCGGGCGAGCGGGCAAATACGCTCCCTTTTACGAAATTTTCGGATAACACCCAACAGAGGTAGCTAAAATGGAAAACAAAAATATACTTTTGCTTCGTCATCACCCGATGAACGTATACTTCACAAATACATTTTATACGAGCCAAACAGAGAATGACCTCGGTGAATACGAGATATTCGACGTTACCTCACGCGTGATGCGTAATAAGGATTTTATGGAAAAGCATCCGAGCTTTGCGCGTGACCTCTCCCCGTTTTACGCCGGCCCCGTAAGGTCGGCTGACGGTGTAACGGCAGAGATATTTGAGATCTTCTGGCAGTGTGGAAAAATCTACCCCTGTCACGATGATAACGGAAAACCAAATGCGGATTATTTTAAGTGGCGAGACGGCTTTTATTCACAAACCGAGTGCACAAAGGATCTGATGAGGCACACATGCAAGAGTCTCGGGTACGAGCACAAGGATGCTCGCTATTTCGCTCACTTTGATAAGGAAAAGGGGGAGTACGTGCCGCTCGGCTACGTTGAAGCTCGCAAAAAGGTTTATTTCCCCGAATACGCCAAGCTGATATACAACACGGAGTCATTTAAATATTTGAAGTCGCTTGTGGACAGTGGCAAAAAGATCGCGCTCGTTGATTTCGACGCTTGCAACTATAACGAGGAGTGCGCAATGAAAAAGGAGTACGCCGCTTACTTGAACAAGCGTAAGAAAAACAAGACCGCTCCAACGCTTACAGAGGGAGACTTTTTGAATATAAGATCGCTCGGAGAGCTTATAAACGCTCCTTTTATGAAGGTGGGACACGGATGCGCCATCAAGGCTCTCTTAGAGGGAGATATTGAGGTGGTTGACGGCGAGGTCATTGACCACGCAGGAATTTTAGTGTGAGGTGTGTTGTGAAAAATTTTGTTGTATCGGATATTCACGACCATTTTGATCTGTTGATGGAAGCGCTCCATTGCAACGGATTTGATATAAACAACGGGGAGCACCGCCTGATCGTTTGCGGCGATGCTTTCTACTCGGGGCCCGAGCCGGGTGAGCTTTTTGTGTTCTTGCGAAAGATGTATCAGAGCAACAGACTGATTTTTATCTACGGCAATCACGACGTTGAGCTTCTTGACAACCTGCTGCTTTCCAAGTTTACAAGACCCGCAAACCGCAGATGTGCGGAGCTTCTTGTAAAGCATCTGACGCAACAAACGGGGCTTGAGGATGCGGAGCTGTTCTCAGAATGCCATAGGCTTGGCTTTACCGAATTTCTAAGACAAGCTCCCGTGTGGTATTATGAAAACGAGGACTACGTTTTCACACACGGCTTCATCCCCACCGCGAAACGCGCATACCGTCCCGATTGGCGAGATGCCACCGAAGAAGAATGGAAAGGTGCGGCAAGAGGAGACGCGATGATGCTCTCTATGCTATACGGAGTCTGTGAGCCGAACAAAAAAATCGTCTGCGGACATTACAGTGCCGCAAGATGCTATCTTATGAAGGGCGCAACAGAGTCTGATTGGGAAAACAAGATATATAAGGATGTGTCGGGTGTTCCGAGTGAGGGATTTAAAACCTTTTTTGGAGAGACATTCATCGCGCTTGATCAAAGTGTAAAGAAGACGGGATTTATAAACTGCCTTGTAATAGAAGAGGCGGAGATATTTGCAAAAAATTTATAAAATAAGAAGGAGCAACTAAACCATGGGAAGAACAGAAACCATCAAAGATTTTTCGGGACGTTTTATCGCAATTTATGAATATCACGACAACGGTGATATTACCGTTCGCGATTGGCAGAGCAGAATGATTCTCGGCTATTACAGAAAGAGCCGAGACGTAACTACCGATTTTTCGGGCAGGATTCTTTTCCGCGGCAACGCAGTTGGTATGCTGATCGGCAGAAAGTAATCTTACGAGAAATAAAACATGAATAAGAAAAATCACTAAGATCTGAAAAAGACAAAAAAGTAAAATGAGTAACTGTGGTTTTGAAAAAATGATAGACATCAATTCTTTAGACCGCTTTGTTGCGGCGCAGGAAAAATTATATGAAACTGCATTGTCCGAGATAAAGCAAGGCAAGAAACGCACGCATTGGATGTGGTTTGTTTTTCCTCAGCTTCGCGCGCTGGGACAGAGCCAAAGAGCATACACATACGGAATCTCCGGAAAAGAGGAGGCAGTGGCGTATCTTGCACATCCCATACTGTCCATACGGCTTCGTGAAATATGCGGCGCGTTGCTCGAGCACAAGGATAAAAGCGCTTACAGCATTTTCGGAGACATAGATGAAATGAAGCTAAAATCATCCATGACGTTGTTCGCTTTGGTGAGCGATGATGGCTCGGTATTTCATCGGGTTTTAGACGCCTTTTATAACGGAGAGCAAGACACATTGACAATGGATTTGCTGAACAAATGAAAAAACGGAATGCACTATGTCGTAGTGCATTCCGTTTTTCTTTAATTTTCAAGCTGGCGCCCCAAAAAGCTTGCGGCGGTCTGTATAAGCTTTTGCTCGGTGGGTTCTGGCATGCGGTCGGCGTCCATCGGGGCAAGCGATGCCACACAGCCCACAATGTCTCCCTCGCTGATAATAGGCATAGCGCATGTGACGTAATGGCTGCCTCCGTCAGAGACAACTTGAGCCTTTTGCTCTCCGCTCTTATGCGTGTAAAGATTTCTATGCTCCATTACGCGCTCAAGGGCGTCTGAGAGTCTTTTATCGTTGTATTCCTTCTTTGAAACGCCCGCTGACGAGATCACGCTGTCGCGGTCACATATAACGACAGAGAGCTCGCATGTTTTATAGAGTGTTTCGGCATACTGCGCCGCGAAAGCGGTCAATTCGCCGATAGGGGAGTACTTCTTGAATATCACCTCGCCGTCACGGTCTGTAAAGATCTCCAGAGGGTCGCCCTCGCGGATGCGCATTGTTCTTCTTATTTCTTTAGGAATGACTACTCTACCGAGGTCGTCTATCCTTCTAACTATTCCTGTTGCTTTCATATATGAAAATCTCCTTGTTTTCAAATAGTTGTAATACTATTATTTGCAAAACAAGGAGATTTATACTTGCATGCTTGACTATTCGCAAATTGCATCGCATAATAACTGTAAAACATTCAAAAAAAGCGGGCGAACACCGTCTTAACCTTGCGATATATAATCGCTTGGTCTTGGCGGTGTCCGCCTGCAGTGGGTTTATGGCGTGTCTTTCAGCAAGATCACTTGGATAAGGCGATCTTGGTATAAGCCTTGGGCAGGATTCTCATCAGGTCATCGGGATGACGCTCGATCGCCTCATCGCAGATTCGCTCGACGGTTGCCATATCGTTTGTCATAGCGGCAAGCAACATCTGCTTCCAATACCCCTCGACATCGCCATTCTGCACATCGGCGACAAAGCGCTGCTGAGCCTCGGCAAGAGCCTCTGCATCGCTGCCGCTTATTTTCAATATGCGGCACGCATTTTCGAGGTTTACGTGTCTCTTGGAATACAAAGAAAGGTATACGCGCTTGGCTTTGGTAAGATCGGGTTCGCAGCCTATACCGCGGATCAACTTGATGCCCAAGAGATCGGATGCGGCGTAGCCGTACGTTTCAAAGAAATACCACTCAGCAAGAAAGTCTACGGTTGACCAGAAGTCCCTTTCATCATCCGGCGCGAGCTTGTCGCTCTCGTTCTTGGCGCGCACGTTCCGGATGCGAAGATGAGTGAGAACGAAGTACTGACCGCTCTCGGCAAGCGACACCGCCATCTCGTAGAGGATTTTGGCGTATCTGTTACGTTCCTCCTTCGAGGGTGCGCGCTCGGAAAGGATCTGATAGCCGTTGAAAACGACCTTTTCGGGGTATGTGCCGGTTGCCAAACGCTCCGGCATGTCCGCGATGAGCTTCTGTACCTCATCCGAGTCGCCTGCAAATCGGCAATCTATGAAGTAGATCTT
The DNA here is from genome assembly GCA_045638385.1 of Eubacteriales bacterium. Classification (GTDB taxonomy): domain Bacteria; phylum Bacillota; class Clostridia; order Oscillospirales; family CAG-272; genus SVTX01. The sequence goes on along the minus strand of JAZUBI010000172.1, from coordinate 15,293 downwards.
AGCCTCAAGAGAGCCCGCATCTATTGCGCGCTTTATCAAAGCGCGGTGCTCATCGGAATCATACGTCTCGGCGGTTGCAGGATAGAAGGCCGACAAGTAGTACATAGCCAAGGGATCTCCTGCATCCGCGCGACGGTTGAGCTCGGGAAGAAGAGAGTTGAGCACTTTGAGCTCTTCCTCCTCGGTGCGGATGCGGATGTGATTGAATTTGTTGTTATGTAACACAAAATAGCACTTGTCCTCGAAGGAAAGCGAGTCGAGATCGATTTTGAGATAAGACTCCTCGTTCTCAATGATCTTGTTTGCGATGTCGTTTGCGTTGATTTTGTTAAAAGTGTAGTTAGTCATAAAAAATTTCTCCTTAAAATTTCGTTTGTAATTTAGTTTTCAAAGTGGTTGATATGCGAGCGAATCTTGTCTGAGACATACAGATTTCATAGCCTTGACAAGTGCAAGGTGACTTTTGAGAGAATTTCGCTCTCATTCTCGGGATCGCATCCAATGTCTTTGCGCCTTGTTCCGAGGGCTTTGCCCGCGGTGACCCTGACAATGGGTTCGGATTTTGGGTGGTTCATAATAAAAATATACCTCCTGTAACAGAATAGGGAAGATGCGTGTTTTACACATCTAATTATAAAACAAATGACCCCTGCGGCATAGGTACGCCAATGTCCTATGGCGGATACAATGTGTCCTTGCCTTTAACGGCGCTTTATGCTACGATGAAATAGGATTTCGCAGCGTGCGCTCGGAATCAATAATTCAACTTGCCGACAAATGCAATCCCACGTTTGCCAACGCGATGAAAAAAACAAGGAGAATAAGCCAAAATGTCGCTTTTCTCCTTTTTGTTTTATAGCCCCTTTGTGTTTGGGAACCGTTCATCCTGCAATTACCAAAAAACAAAAAAGAGCTAATATTCCTTGCGGTACAAGGGCTTAGCTCTTTTTTGCGTATGGCTTGGCGACAAAAAATCTTCAAAATTGCTCTTTTTTTTTGCAAATTTTGGTGTTTTTTTGGGGGGTAGGGAGGCAAATCAGCGCTCAAAATCTCAAGAAAACAACCCTGCTTTGTCTTTTAAAGCAGGGTTATTGTTGTTTGAATTCTTCTCCGGTAATAAGATAATTGATGGATACGTTAAAATAGCGGGACATATCGACCAGCAACGCCAAGGACGGCTCTCGCTTGCCGTTTTCGTAATAAGAAAGTGCTTCGCGAGATATATTCAGATCCATTGCGACCTTTTGCTGATTCAGCTTTCTTTTCTTGCGAATCGTTTTTAATCCTATCATTAAATCACCTCTTGACATTATTGTAACATTGTGTTACAATGCTAATGTAACAATATGTTACAAAGTCAAAATGCAAAGGAGTTATTATCATGTCAAGTAAATCTAAAAAAGTAGTGGCTGTTGCGGGAATTATAGTCGGAATAGTAATCATCATTATCGGTTTTTGCGTGAGAGGAAGCAGAGCATCGATATACGAGGACTACGCCACAAGTAAACCTGTCATAGGCAGACCCATTTATTTTGGCGCGGATTTTTACACGGAAATGTATGCGGTAACACAAGACGTTGGCGAGGCAATTAACGCCAATACAGCTGCAATAGATCAAAACTCTATGGCAATTCAATCAGCATACAACAGATTAGCATTCACGATATATAACGCCATCGGCTGGTTGATTGTAGTAATAGGGGCGGTTGACATTGTCATATTCCTGTATCTGTTCATTGCCTCCCGCGGCGGCGACGAAAATCTCATCCCAAATGTTGCTAACAGTAATAGCTCTTCGGCACCGGAACCCGAGCAAGATAGCGGTGAGAGTATTAAACAAGAAACCGCAACGAACACAGAATTTAAAGCGGCGGCAAAAGAAGAAAAAGCACAGAGCAAAATCGAAGAGGAAGTTAAGCATATAACCGAAGAAGCGGTAAAGCATACTGCCGAGGAGAAGGCCAGACAAGAAGCCGAGGAGATGGCAGAGAAAAATGCCAAGCGAGAGGCTGAAGAAAAGGCTAAGCGTGAAGCCGAAGAAAAAGCAAAGCACGAGGCTATGGAAAAAGCAAAGCGCAAGGCAAAAGAAGATCCAACCGTATCTTGGCGTTGCAAGTGCGGCACAAGGTTTTACGGCGATACTTGCCCAAACTGCGGAAGAACCTTGGAGGATCAATAAGATTTGGTATCACGTAGCAAATCTATAAATCTATAAACTGAAAGGATTTTTAACAATGTCAAACACAGGAAAAAAAGTTGCATCAATCATAGGCATTTTAATCGGAGTCATAGTTATGATTGTAGGATTCGTTTTGCCGCATTCGAAAACCTTTTCACAAGCGAGCTATCCTACAACGGAAATCCAACAAATTAGCACCACCACGCTCCACACTACCCAGCTCGACACTACGCCGGTTGGTAGCAACATCGGTTTTGGCGCAGACTTCTACACGGAAATATATAATGTCTCAAAAGATATTGGAAATGCTATAAACAATAATACGGTCATTGTGGGAACCGCAATCAACAACAACACAGTCCAGCTTGGTGAAGCGATAAACAACAATACAACTCAACTCGGCGAAGCGATAGACAATAACATCCGCTCAACCGAAAAGTCTGCCATCTACATATCCGAGGAAACAGCTCGCTCCACAAGAATCGTGCGCGATATGCTCGGTTGGTTAATAGTCGCGTTGGGCGCGATTGATGTTTCGGTGTTCATATATCTGTTAGTAGCCGCCTGCGGCAGCGATCAAACCGTTGAAAGCATTGATTATAATCTCCGCGCAGTAGTTGGACAAATGAGACGCGAAGCGGCGGAAAGAAATATGCGCGACACTGCTGCAGAAGCTGCTAAAAACCAAGCATCCTCAAAAGCCTTGCAGAATACAGCGGATCAGGATATACAGGAGACTGACAAAGAAGCCCCTGCTATGACAACACCGGTCAAACCCAAGATCGTTAATACCTTGGCTGAAAAATTGGAATATGCCCTCAAATTCACCACCGATGACGGCATGATACGCTGCTTGAGGAGCGTTGATGATGAGGCGGTGCAGGCTATTTTGAATTTGCCTTCGAACTTGGTTCGTGAGCAAATAGAAAAGTTGCTTGCAAGCATGTGATTGTATTGTACATATAACAGCCACTTACAAAAGGGCAAAGAATCAGGCGTTCTGCGACGGCAGAACGCCTGATTCTTTATTTAAATTATGTGATATTGTGGCATAATTCCGAGTCAAAAAGCCACAAAAAGTAGTGTGTGATCTTCTCTTAAACGCTGAGAAATACTTAAATGAAAAAAATAACATTGACAAAACGGCGAAACGGTGGTATAATTGTTGTGTATAGTCGAAAAAAGCAAACGTAATTCCTATCATATATTTTAAATGGAGTATTGCTAAATGAAGATAAAACAAATTTTTGCAGGAAAGTTTCGACGGGTAATTTTGTTCCTGTTCGATTGCTACGTTTTCGGAATGGTTGCCTGCGCATACTATATATCGATCGGACTTTTTAAATCCGGATTTTCGCCAAGCCCCGCCAAAATCTTTATTTGCGCGGGTATAATTCTTGCGGGCGTTCTGCTGGCAAGACTTGTCTTTGGGGTTTATAACAGTGTTTGGCGTTACACCCGTACGCTTTCGTATCTTAATCTAATCTGCGCCGATCTCATAGGAACGGCGGTATCCGCTACCATTGTTTCATTTACCAGCCTTTTTATTGGTCTTGAGATCTTCCTGATCCTTGCACCCATAAACTGTATTTTAACATTGGCATCCAGATACGTATACCGTCTCTTCTACAAGCATCTGCACAAGGCGCCCGCCGAGGAGAGCAAGAGGATCAACGTTGCGATCATCGGAGCGGGTCAGCTTGGAGCCTTCCTTGCAAACGAGCTTTTGTGCAACCATCAGTCAACCTATCGCCCTCTTTTCTTCGTAGACAAGGACGCGCAGAAAATAGGAAACAACGTAGTCGGTCTTAAGGTTTACGCCGAGGACGAGCAGATCTTTGAGCTTCTGAAAACAAATCAGATCAGCGAGCTTTTTGTGGCAGTTGCAAACCTCGATAACGAGGAGGCGATCAGACTCTTTGAGTTCTACAGCAGAGCAAAATGCAAGCTTAAGATATACGACATTCCCGTCAAGGATTTCAGCCGCGATGAGGATCACGAGGAAAAGCCGAAGGTCATAAGAGATTTCCAGATCGAGGACTTGCTCTTCCGCAAGCCTATGAGAATCAACAGCCCTGCAACGAGAGCTTATTATTCCGGCAAGACCGTTCTCGTAACGGGTGGCGGCGGATCTATCGGTAGCGAGCTCTGCAGACAGATCGCAAGATGCGCTCCCAAGAAGCTTATCATACTTGATATATATGAAAACAACGCATATGAGATACAGCAGGAGCTGATACGCAAGTACGGAGCAAAGCTTGATCTCGCGGTTGAGATCGCATCTGTAAGAGACAGAGACAGGCTTGATGCAATATTTGCCGCTTACACTCCCGACATCGTATTCCACGCCGCCGCTCACAAGCACGTTCCTCTCATGGAGCACAGCGGATGCGAGGCGATCAAGAACAACGTAATGGGAACCTTCAATACCGCTGACATGGCAGAGAAGTACGGCGTTGAAAAGTTTATCCTCATATCGACCGACAAGGCGGTCAACCCCACAAACATCATGGGAGCATCCAAGAGAATGTGCGAGATGGTGATCCAGTGCCGCACGGACAGCAAGACGCTCTTTATGGCGGTTCGCTTTGGAAACGTTCTCGGATCAAACGGCTCTGTCATCCCGCTCTTCCGTGAGCAGATCAAGCAGGGAGGTCCCGTAACGATCACCGACAAGCGCATCATCAGATACTTCATGACTATCCCGGAAGCCAGCCAGCTCGTTATGCAGGCCGGATTCATGGCAAAGGACGGCGAGCTCTTCGTTCTCGATATGGGCAAGCCTGTTAAGATCTATGATCTCGCTTACAACATGATCAAGCTTTCCGGATTCACTCCCAATGAGGATATTAAAATAGAAGAGATCGGTCTCCGTCCCGGAGAAAAGCTTTACGAGGAGCTCCTTATTAAAACAGAGCACCTTGAAAAGACCGACAACAAGAAGATCTTTATTGAGAGAGATACGCCTCTTTCAAGAGAGCAGGTTCGCGACAAGCTCATAATGCTCCGCGATGCGGTTGAGGCATCAAAGGGCGAAATCGCATCTCCTTTGATTAAGGAAGCGATGAAAAAGGCTGTTCCGACATTCGTTGATCCCGAAAAGGTGAATAAGCACGCCGAAAAATCGGAAGAAATGAAAATGACAAACGCCCAACAGTAATAAAAAGGAAAAGACCTCGCATCAAGCGAGGTCTTTTCCTTTTTATGGATTATGCGAATGGGTCTACAAATTCGATTTTTTCGTATCCTGTGCCCGTATCATTGTTTTGTTCGTGAATCTCTTTGAGCGAGACATAGAAATTTGCCCTGGCAGTCATCTGGTAGGGAGTAACAAAGAGAACTCCCACTCCAAGGCACAGCATGCCGAGAAGATACCATCCGATGAAGCTCATATCAAGGCAGAAAAGCTGCCAACGGTATCCTTTCATCATTTCCTTGCTCTCGTCAATACACTGTTTCCAATTTTTCGTGTGATCATCCTGGAGTATATACGGCGCCATTGCATAAGAATATGCTTTTATTATGCCGGGAACTATCAGAAGCAAGCTCCAAAGGAAGGTGAATAATGACACCATAAGATGGACAAGAAGGGAACCGGAAAAATTTTCGGTAAATCCGCAAAACAGATCGTTGAGATCCACTTCATTTTTACCGCGAACAAGATTCACACAGATTCTTGCTAATCCGTATGTAAGCGAGCCGACAATCAGGATCGCCACAATGGCAGCCGCCGAGGAAATAGCCGTGTAAATGAAATTCGCAACCAACAGCATAAGCCACGTCTTGGCAAAAATACTGTTGCCGAGCTGCGCCCTGGCATTTTTTCTCAAATCAGAGTTTTTTATCATATTTTCCTCCTTATTGTTTGCTCAATAGTTTTTGTGAGCGTTTTTTTATTTGTTTAATTGTATCACGCAATATAATAAATGTCAACACGCAATAATATGCGATTTTTATAAAAGTGCCCATGCTTGTCAAGGTTTTGGAAAAAATTTAAAAAATTTTTAATTTTTTTCAATAACCCCCTTGACAAGCTTGATTATTGGTGATATAATTGTAAACTGCATTATAATCGCTAACAATGTCTTCATATGAATGCATTGTGCGAAACGAATATGACAAAATCCGTCAAAATATAAGGATTTTGTCCATTCAGTAAAGATTTCATTGAATGGAGTGATTGATTTAATGGTCAACGTAAAAGAGCAAAAACTCGGAAAAAACACGAGAATGTCCTTTTCCCGTTCGCGATTCAATCTGGAGCTTCCCAACCTTGTAGAAGTTCAGACTAAATCGTTCAAGTGGTTCCTTGAGGAAGGACTCATGGAGGTTCTCCGTGACGTTTCTCCCATAACGGACTACTCGGGCAATCTGTCAATAGATTTTATTTCCTATTCTATTGACTCTCAACCCAAGTACCCCGTAGAGGAGTGCAAGGAGCGCGACGTAAACTACGCAGCTCCCCTTAAGGTAAACGTTCGTCTTACCAACAAGCAGGCAGGCGACGTTAAATATTCGGACATCTATCTCGGCGATTTCCCGATCATGACCGATAACGGAACCTTCGTTATCAACGGTGCAGAGAGAGTTATCGTTTCTCAGCTCGTCCGTTCTCCCGGTATGTACTATTCATCCGAGGTGGACAAGAGCGGAAAGAAGACCTACGCGGCGCAGGTTATCCCCTACAGAGGTGCATGGCTCGAATACGAGAGTGACGTAAACGGCGTGCTTTACGTTCGCATAGACAAAAACCGCAAGCTTCCCTTGACGGTCTTTATTCGCGCGCTCGGAATTACACACAGAGAAGACATTTTCAAGATGTTCGGAGAGGACGCAAGACTCGTTGCTACCCTTGAAAAGGACGAGAGCGAGAGACTTGCGGATGAAAACGGAACAGATCCCACAGTAGAATCCCTCAAGGAGATCTACAAGAAGCTCCGTCCCGGCGAGCCTCCGCTCGTAGAGTCTGCTCAGCAGCTCATCACAAATCTCTTCTTCGACCCCAAGAGATACGATATCGCAACCGTTGGACGCTATAAGTTTGACGACAAGATGGCTATCCATGACCGTATCGCAAACCGCAAGCTCGCAGAGGATGCTGTAAGCCCCATCACCGGAGAGGTTCTTTACTCCGCAGGCACAGTCCTTACTCGCGAGATGGCACTTGATATTGAGCACAATGCAATAAATGAAATTTGCGTTGAGCTTGAGAACGGCGACGTTATCAAGGTCGTTTCCAACAATACCGTTGATCCCGAATACGTTCTCGGCTTCGATCTTAAGGATTGCGGCGTGAACGAGAAGGCAAGAACCGCAGTTCTGCTTGACATTGCCGAGCAGTGCGGCGGCGATGTTGACGCGATCAAGGAGATGGCAAAGGAGAGACTCGCAGAGCTCTGCCCCAAGCACATCACCAAGGACGATATCTTTGCAACAGTCAGCTACATGCTCAACCTTACCCACGACGTGGGATGCGTTGATGACATAGACCACCTCGGAAACAGACGTGTTCGTTCCGTTGGAGAACAGCTCCAGAACCAGATGCGTATCGGTTTCTCGAGAATGGATAAAATAATAAAGGAAAGAATGACGACTCAGGACAACGAAAAGTTGACTCCTCAGGCGCTCATCAACACCCGTCCCGTAGCAACTGCTATCCGTGAGTTCTTCGGATCCAGCCAGCTTTCACAGTTCATGGACCAGAACAACCCCTTGGCAGAGCTTACTCACAAGAGACGTCTTTCCGCACTCGCTCCCGGCGGGCTTTCCCGTGACCGCGCTTCCTTCGACGTCCGTGACGTTCACTACACCCACTACGGTCGTATGTGTCCTATCGAGACTCCTGAAGGACCTAACATCGGTCTTATATCCTACCTTACAACATATGCTCGCATCAGTGACTACGGCTTCATCGAGGCTCCTTACCGCAAGGTAGAGCACATCACGCTTGCAGACGGCACGGTTGAGCACAAGGTTACCGACGAGGTAGTTTACATGACCGCGGACGTTGAGGACAAGTATATCGTTGCTCAGGGTAACGAGCCCCTCGACGAGACCGGACACTTTGTAAATAAGAAGATCACCGCTCGCGACAAAACCGAGATCATGGAGGTAGACGCGGCAAAGGTTGATTTCATGGACGTATCTCCTAAGATGGTCGTTTCTGTTGCAACCGCTTGCATCCCCTTCCTTGAGAACGACGACAACTCGCGCGCACTCATGGGATCTAACATGCAGAAGCAGGCAGTTCCGCTCCTCATCACCGATTCTCCTATCGTTGGTACAGGTATGGAGTACAAGGCGGCGGTTGACTCCGGCGTTGTTGTCGTAGCGAAAAATGCAGGTGTGGTTGAGCGCGTTGATGCAAACAACATCATCATTCTTTGTGACGACGGACACAAGGATTCCTACACTCTCACCAAGTTCAAGAGAAGCAACCAGTCCAACTGCATCACCCAGAAGCCTATCGTAAGAAGAGGTCAGGTCGTTGAGGCAGGCGAGGTAATCGCAGACGGTCCCGCAACCAGCAACGGTGAGATCTCGCTCGGAAAGAACGCGCTCATCGGATTCATGACCTGGGAAGGTTATAACTACGAGGACGCAGTCCTTCTTAACGAGAAGCTTGTAAGAGAAGACGTTTACACTTCTATTCATATTGAAGAATATCCTCTTGATGCAAGAGACACCAAGCTCGGTCCGGAGGAGATCACTCGCGAGATCCCCAACGTCGGAGACGACGCGCTTAAGGATCTTAACGCTGAAGGTATCGTTAAGAGAGGTACCGAGGTAAGAGCGGGCGATATACTCGTAGGTAAGATCTCTCCCAAGGGAGAGACAGAGCTCACCGCAGAGGAAAGATTGCTTCGCGCTATCTTCGGCGAGAAGGCAAGAGAAGTAAGAGATACATCTCTCCGCGTTCCTCACGGCGAATCCGGTGTTGTAGTTGACGTTCGCGTGTTCTCTCGCGAGGCAGGCGACGAGCTTCCCGCCGGCGTAAACAAGCAGGTCAAGGTTTATATAGCACAGAAGAGAAAGATCTCGGTCGGAGATAAGATGGCAGGACGTCACGGTAACAAGGGTGTCGTTTCAAGAATCCTTCCTCCCGAAGACATGCCCTTCCTTCCCGACGGAACTCCCCTTGACATCTGTCTTAACCCCCTCGGCGTTCCTTCCCGTATGAACATCGGTCAGGTTCTTGAGGTTCACCTCGGTATTGCAGCTAAGAAGCTTGGCTGGAAGATCATGACCCCTGTATTTGACGGCGCAAACGAAAAGGACATTGCTGAGTGCCTTAAGATGGCAGGTTATTGCAGAGACCTCTTCGCAAATGAAAACCCCGAGGGCAAGGAGCTCTACGAGGAGATAGTTAAAGAAGACGGCAACAAGGAATACAGACTCCTTACTCCCGAGGAGAAGGCGGACAAGGAATACTGCGAAAGCTTGAGACTCGCTAAGAAGCTTAAGCTCTTCGACGGTAAGATGACAGTATACGACGGACGTACCGGAGAGGCATTTGATAACCCTGTAACGGTCGGTGTCATGTATTACTTAAAGCTCCATCACCTCGTAGACGATAAGGTACACGCTCGTTCGAACGGTCCTTACTCTCTCGTAACTCAGCAGCCTCTCGGCGGTAAAGCGCAGTTTGGTGGTCAGAGATTCGGAGAGATGGAGGTTTGGGCTCTCGAGGCATACGGTGCAGCATACACCCTTCAGGAAATACTCACCGTTAAGTCCGACGATATCAACGGACGCCGCAAGGCATTCGAGGCTATCATCAAGGGTCAGAACATCCCGACTCCCGGAGTTCCCGAGTCCTTCAAGGTGCTTGTTAAGGAGCTTCAGGCTCTTGCTCTTGACGTTCGTGTTCTCGACAAGAACGGCAAGGAAATCCAGCTTTCAACCATCTGTAACGAGGATGACGTTCCTCCTTACTCAACAAGAACCATGGATATTCCCGATTTCTCAAGCTTTGAGTCCGACGAGGATGAGCTCAAGGATTCCTTCCAGTTTGAGGACGAGGACGGAAACGTTATCGAGGATGAGGATTACGACGCATACGACGACGGATCCGATGAGTTTTAATTAAAAATCGTGTCTTTCAAACGGAGAGACATCGAGCTCTCCGTTTGAAGTGAAAAATCTATAAATACAGATACAGTTAGGAGAACAGCTGTGGAACATAATGAATTTTCATCTATAAAAATAGGTCTGGCATCTCCGGAAATGATCAGAGAATGGTCCTATGGCGAGGTAACAAAGCCTGAGACCATCAACTACAGATCGCTTAAGCCCGAGACCGGCGGTCTTTTCTGCGAACGCATCTTTGGTCCTCAGAAGGACGGCGCTTGCTCTTGCGGTAAGTATAAAAACGCTCACTCCAAGGAAATTCGCAAGTGCGAAAAGTGCGGCGTTGACGTTACTACCAAAAAGGTAAGACGTGAAAGAATGGGACATATCGAGCTTGCCGCTCCCGTGTCTCACATCTGGTATTTTAAGACTATTCCTTCCAGAATGGCTCATATACTTGACATGTCGCAGAAGCAGCTTGAGCAGGTCCTCTACTTTGCAGAGAACGTAGTTCTTGATCCCGGACCCACACCTCTCGTTGCAGGAACGGTACTGTCCGAAAAGCAGTATGTTGAATACCGCGAGATGTACGAGGATGAGTTCCGTGTCGGAATGGGCGCTGCGGCAATCAAGGAATTGCTCCGCAACGTAGGTCTTAACAAGGATCAGATCGATCGCAGAAATGCGCTCGAGAAGCTCAAGGAAGAGGGTCAGGAGCTCTCTGAGGAAGAGGCTGCAGAGCTTGAAAACCTCTACCACGTTGGTGTTGAGACTCTCTCAAGAGACATTAAGAACGAGCTCATCACTGCAACCGGACAGAAGAAGACCAGACTCATCAAGAGACTTGAGGTCGTTGAGGCATTCAGAAAGTCGGGCAACAAGCTTGAGTGGATGATCCTTGACGTTATCCCCGTTCTTCCCCCCGAGATCCGTCCTATGGTTCAGCTCGACGGTGGAAGATTCGCATCCAGCGACTTGAACGAGCTTTACAGACGCGTAGTTGCAAGAAACAACCGTCTCAAGAAGCTTCTTGAATTGAAAACTCCCGAGATCATGATCAGAAACGAGAAGAGAATGCTCCAGGAGGCAGTCGACGCTCTTATTGATAACGGTCGTCGTGGAAAGCCCGTAACAGGATCCTCCAACCGCGCATACAAGTCTCTTTCAGAGATGCTTCGCGGTAAGCAGGGACGCTTCCGTCAGAACCTTCTTGGTAAGCGTGTTGACTATTCCGGACGTTCGGTTATCGTCGTAGGTCCTCAGCTCAAGATCTATCAGTGCGGACTTCCTCGCGAGATGGCTCTCGAGCTCTTCAAGCCCTTCGTTGTTAAGAGACTTACCGAGATGGGTAAGGCTACCAACATCAAGGACGCACAGAAGAAGATCGAAAGAGTACACCCCGACGTTTGGGATGCACTCGAAAACGTAATAAAAGAGCATCCCGTCCTCCTCAACCGTGCGCCTACGCTCCACCGTCTGTCCATTCAGGCGTTCGAGCCCGTACTCGTTGACGGACGCGCAATAAAGCTCCACCCGCTCGTATGTACCGCGTTTAACGCAGACTTCGACGGAGACCAGATGCCGGTTCACGTTCCGCTTTCGGCAGAGGCACAGGCAGAGGCAAGATTCCTTATGCTCTCCGCTAACAACCTCCTTAAGCCCATGGACGGACGCGCAGTTGCAACACCTACCCAGGATATGATCCTCGGTTCCTACTACCTCACCATGATGAAGGATGGCGAGCCCGGCGAAGGCAAGGCATTCAGAAACTACGACGAGGCTATAATGGCGTACGAAAACGGCGTTATCGGTCTCCACGCAAAGATCAAGGTGAGAGTTGAAAAAGAGTTCGACGGAGTAGTTAAGTCCAAGGTAATAGACACCACTCTCGGCCGTCTCATCTTCAACAAGCCCCTTCCTCAGGACCTCGGCTTTATCGACAGAACAGTACCCGGCAACGAGTTCGTTCTTGAGATAGATCAGGTCGTAAAGAAGAAGCAGCTTGGTCAGATCATCGACTACTGCATAAAGAAGCACGGAAGCGCTGTTTGTGCAAACATGCTTGATGAGATCAAGGCAATGGGCTACAAATACTCAACAAGAGCATCATTCTCCATCTCGGTTTACGATATGACTATTCCGGAAGAGAAGAAGCAGTATATCGATCAGGCTCAGAAGGACGTTGACAAGATCTCCAGATACTTCATGCGCGGTGAGCTCTCCGAGGAGGAGAGATACAACTCCGTCATAAACATTTGGAACAAGACCACAGAGAACGTTACAAACGCTCTTAATGACTCCTTCTCAACCTACAACCCGATCAAGATCATGGCAGACTCCGGCGCGCGTGGATCTATGACACAGATGCGTCAGCTTGCAGGTATGCGTGGACTCATGTTCTCCGCTACAGGTAAGACGATGGAGATCCCGATCAAGTCAAACTTCCGCGAAGGTCTTAACATCACCGAGTACTTTATGGGTGCACGTTCGTCCCGTAAGTCTCTGTCCGATACCGCTCTCCGTACCGCAGACTCCGGATACCTCACCAGACGTCTTGTTGACGTTGCTCAGGAGGTCATTATCAGAGAAGAGAAGTGCGATACAACCAAGGGTGCTTGGGTCAACGCTATCATGGATGGCGAAAACGTACTTGAGCCGCTCTCCGACAGAATCATCGGCAGATACACAATGGGTCCCGTTATCCATCCCGAAACCGGTGAGATCATCGTTGGAGATGACGTAATGATCACAGACGAGATGGCTGCAGCTATCAAGGCCGCAGGCATTGACAAGGTATATATCAGAACAGTAATTCAGTGTCACGCTAAGCACGGAATCTGTGCTCACTGCTACGGTGCAGACCTTGCATCCGGCAAGCCCGTCAATATTGGTGAGGCAGTCGGTATCATCGCCGCACAGTCTATCGGTGAGCCCGGTACACAGCTTACGATGAGAACCTTCCACTCGGGCGGTGTCGCAGGAAGCGATATTACCCAGGGTCTTCCCAGAGTTGAAGAGCTCTTTGAGGCAAGACAGCCCAAGAAGGCTGCTATCATGGCCGAGACAGCAGGTATCGTTGAGGTACACCCCGGCGAGATCCCCGGCATGAACGCTCTCGTTATCCGTCCCGACGACGTTCAGGGCGAATACACGACCCAGGATTACAAGAAGATCGACGTTCCTTACGGAACACGTCTTGCAGTAACAGACGGTGCGCACGTTGAGAGAGGTGACGCTCTCACAGAGGGAAGCAAGGCCCCCGCAGACATCATGCGCATTCTCGGTCTCGATGCAGTATATGAGTACGTTGTTAAGGAAACTCAGAAGGTTTACCGTTCTCAGTCCTGTAACGTAAACGATAAGCATATCGAGATCATCGCACGTCAGATGACCAGAAAGATCAGAATCGAGGACGGCGGAGACACCGACATCCTTGTAGGATCTCTCGTAGATGCAGGCTACTTCGAGGAAGAGAACAACAAGATCAAGGCAAGAGTTGCAGCCGGAGAAGAGGATCTCAAGGAAGCAATCGGTGCACCCGAGCTTCTCGGTATCACCAAGGCTTCTCTCCAGACAGAGTCCTTCCTTTCTGCAGCATCCTTCCAGGAGACCACAAAGGTTCTTACCGACGCTGCTATCCGCGGCAAGGTAGACCACTTGCTTGGACTTAAGGAAAACGTTATCATCGGTAAACTCATTCCCGCAGGTACGGGTATGGGATGCTACCACAACGTAGACGTAGCAAAGGCTGACGAGCCCGAAGCCGAAGGCGATACAACCGCTCAGGCTGATGGCGATGATCAGGCCGTCTGATACTCAAAATTAAATTTTTAACTCCTCCCAAACAAAGCTAAAAGCTCTTGGGAGGAGTTTTAACTAATAAAGCAAGCGCTAAAAAAATATTTTTTGTGCAAAACGTAGAAAATTTTTGCGTGGAGTATTGATACTTGACAAAAATATGTGTCAATGCTATAATAAAGTGGTGTGCGACCACCTTATATGGGTGATTTGCGCCCAAAAATCTATGCATTTTGCCCAAAAGGGCAGAAAGCGCTCTAAATTCAGGCAGATACGCATCAACTCTTATGCGTCTGTAATATAAACATTAAATTTTAAAAGAAGGAGGATAATCAGGAAGAATGCCAACCTTTAACCAGCTCGTAAGACAGGGCCGTCAGGACAAGACCTACAAGTCAAAGGCTCCTGTACTTCAGGTAGGACTTAACACACTCGCAAACAAGGCTACCGACACGCCCGCACCTCAGAAGAGAGGCGTTTGCACAAAGGTATCTACAACAAGCCCTAAGAAGCCTAACTCCGCTCTTCGTAAGATCGCGAGAGTAAGACTCACCAACGGACTTGAGGCAACCACCTACATTCCCGGAATCGGACACAACCTTCAGGAGCACTCTGTAGTTCTTATCAGAGGCGGAAGAGTACGTGACCTCCCCGGTGTGCGTTACCACATCATTCGCGGTACGCTCGATGCACAGGGTGTTGCTAACCGTAAGCAGAGCCGTTCCAAGTACGGCGCAAAGAGACCGAAGAAGTAATTCTCGGCTCACACAAAGATCCGCAAAAGCGGAAAAAGGTAAATAATAAAGCAAATTTAAGCTTGTTCCTGTTATCCCTTTTAATGTTTATGTTAACAAGGCGCACGCTACAGAAGAAAAGTTGCTTTTGAGTACCTATGATTTCATTTTTTAAATTTGATGAAGGAGGGAAGTACAGTGCCAAGAAGAGGTCGTATATCCAAAAGAGATGTATTGCCGGATCCTATGTACGGTTCCAAGCTTGTAACAAAGCTTGTAAACAACGTTATGTACGACGGCAAGAAGGGTGTTGCTCAGACTATCGTCTATGATGCATTTGCAATCGTTGAAGAGAAGGTAGGTCAGAACGCTCTTGAAGTATTCCAGGAAGCGCCTGAGAATCTTAAGCCCCAGCTTGAGGTTAAGGCTCGCCGTGTAGGTGGTTCCACTTACCAGGTTCCTATGGAAGTAAGAGCAGAGAGACAGCAGACACTCGCACTTCGTTGGCTCGT
>JAZUBI010000171.1:0-4471 GCA_045638385.1 Eubacteriales bacterium | reverse complement strand
ATGTCCTCGCTTTGGTCTCTATCATAAAGAAGTACGGCGAGGTGGCACTGTTGATTATTTTTACTTTTGTTACGCAGACCTTAAAGCGGCTGAGTCCTTCAAAATATTCTTCAAGCATCTTGCCCTCAAGGTCGCCCTCTGGGTGTCCGGGATAAACGGCGATATTCAAGATCGCATCCTCGCCGAGCAGATCGATAGCCGCCTCTACCGCAGGCATCGTAGTCTCTCTCATGGTGGTTATAGTTTTATCTCCGCCGGGAAGCCAACCAAGATTGAACATTCCCGCCTTGATAGGGCCCTCAACGTATTTTTTCACGTTGTGATGCGAATCGCATATCAGCGTATAATTTTCGGGGCATCCCGCCTCCTTAAGGTTTTTGGCTGTTGAATCTACCGCGCTCTGCTGAATATCAAAGGCGTAAACGTGACCGCTCTCTCCAACCGTCTTTGAGAGGAACTCTGTATCGTGTCCGTTACCCATCGTAAAATCGACAACGGTATCTCCCTCTTTTATGTGAGTCAAAATAAATTGCTTGTGAAGATCAAGTAAGTCTATCATGATTATTTACCCTTTTCCTGCTTGTGTATATCCGAGCGCAAAAATTTCATCGACCTCTCGACCGCATCCTTTGAATCGTACCAAGGCTCCTCGTCGTATCTGTAATCAAATTTCTTGCAAAACCATGATACGTCACCGTTGAGCTTTTCGATATATGCGTTCTGTATCTCCTCGCAATCCTTCACAAATTCGCGAAGCGCCTTTTTGCCAAGGCGTTGCTGAGCATATTTGAGCATCATCCTGTAATGCGGCAGACAGAAATAGGGCTGTGCCTTCAGCTTTGCAGGGAAAGCCTCATCGCTCTCCCACAAAAGCACCGCAGTCTCTACCATGTGCGCGAAATTAAAGGAGATCCTCTCGCAAACGTAGCAGGTAGATTCAAGCTCCTCTATTCTCGATATCGGCTTTTTGCCTGTACCCGAGCTGAGTCCGCCGTCCTTGATCTCCTTTTTCAGCTCGTCAAGATGGCTCTCAAGAGTAAGCGCCATTCCGAGTCTGTTTTTACGGGTGAACATCATATCGTAATGTATTCTGCAAAAGCCCTTTTCATTTGTCTTTATGCGCACGTCGGGCTCCATCATAGATGCGCCGAGTATCAGCTCAAGCTCATCGTTTTCAAGCTTATTGTAAAGCGTGCAGAACGCGCATCCGCAGGACTTGTCTGCGGCACTCTTCTCAAACGCCTCATTCACGGGTATAGTATAGATCTGTTCCATATTTTTCTTCCAATCTCGATATTTGTACTTAAATAATTGCAAATAGTTGTTGAAATCTTCTTTATTTACTGTTATAATATAAGTTGATAACAATTTATTTTAACATATTCTACTCTCTTTTTCAAGTACATTTTATAAATACGGAGATATTTTTTATGCCTTCCAACAAGCTCAGAATCACAGCGTGCCAATCGGGCTCGCTCCCATATATTTTAATCGAGGGAGTTGACCGCTTTGACGTCTCAAAGGTGTTTGACTGCGGCCAGTCCTTCCGCTTTGACAGAGTGTTCTCGTCAAGTCACGAAAGCGAATTTTCGGGCTGTGCGCACGGAAAGTATATTTCTGTCGCGCAGGATGCCGATAAGCTCTATATTTATAACGTAACGGAATCCGAATATTACGAAAAATGGGAGAATTATCTCGCGCTTGACCGCGATTATGCCGAGATAGACGAAAATATCCTCTCGCTCTCCTCAAACCCCACGCTCAAGGAGGCGATCTCGACCTCATCGGGCATCAGAATTTTAAAGCAGGAGCCCTGGGAAACGATCTGCTCCTTTATAATCTCACAAAACAATAACATTCCGCGCATCAAAAAGATAATTTCCGCGCTCTCGCGCCAATGCGGAGAAAAAACCGATATTTCGCTCATGCAAGGACATATAGCAGAATCTCACCTTGAAAACGAGGGCTGCTTTTACTCCTTCCCCACTCCCGAAAGCATCATCACTCTCGGAATAGAGGGACTTGCAGAGCTGAAAACGGGATTCCGCGCAAAATACATATACGACGCGGCGCAAAAGGCGCACGGCGGCGAGATCAACACCGCGCTTCTCTTGGAATCAGACGACACCGCGCTCTGCTCAGATCACCTTTGCACAGTCAAGGGAATCGGCCCAAAGGTCGCCGCCTGCGCGCTTCTGTTCGGATTTGCAAGGCTTGACGCATTTCCCGTCGACGTATGGATCAAAAAGGTCACGGCAAAATATTTCAGCGAGGACTTCTCGCCCGCAATGCTCGGCAAATACGCCGGTGTAGCCCAGCAGTATCTCTTTTACTACGAACGCTATCTTGTAAACGAAAAGGGGGAAAATAAAAAATGACGGTAGAACAAACCGCAGAATATCTCCGATCACGCAATAAGCTCTTTGATAAGGGCGTGATCAGCGACACAGACCGCCGCGGCAGAGACTTTTGCGAAATGATAATCAAAAACCCCGCGCAGGCAAATCTCCCCATCACCGTATCGGTCACTGAGGACGGCTGTTCTCTTTCGGTAGGACAGTTCAGTAACGTCACGGGCAGTAACAGAATGTCCCCCGACGAGATCCTATCTGCAATAGATGACGTTATGTCCGATAAAATAATCTTCGTCTTAGCCTACAAGGATGATGACGGTCTAGGCTTTGGAGCTCCATATTTTTCGCGCATCTTCGCGCTTACGGGAGGCAGGGACGATATGAGCGAGGAGTACGATGCCTTCTTAGAGGAGATCTCAAGACCAATCAAAAAGCTCTTCCGCCCATTCGTAAGCCTCAAGGGCAGATTTTTCATCTTCAACTTCTCAGGCTCTGTCAAAAAAACCGTAATCAGATAACAAAGAGGAAGCATAATGTCAAGTTTAGCAATAAAAAGAGGAACACGCGACATGACAAAGGGCGGAATCTACTCGCAAATGACAGCGTTTGCGCTTCCGATCCTTTTAAGCCAGGTGTTCCAACAGCTATATAACACCGCCGATTCACTGATAGTCGGCAGATTTCTCGGCACTAACGCGCTTGCCGCAGTAAGCTCATCGGGAACTCTCATATTCCTGCTCGTCAGCTTTTTCAACGGCACAGCCATGGGCGCAGGAGTAGTCATATCAAGATATTTCGGCGCAAAAAACGATGATAACGTCTCTCGCGCCATACATACCAACATCGCATTCGGCCTCGTCTCGGGCGCAGTTTTGACAGTCGTAGGCGTCATCTTCACACCAACCTTCTTAGTATGGATGAAGACCGACCCCGACGTTCTTCCCGAAGCGATAGAGTACTTTCGCTACTACTTTTTCGGAAGCATCGCGCTTATAATGTATAACATCTGCCGTAGCACGATGAACGCAGTAGGAGACAGCAAAAGACCGCTCTATTACCTCATCTTCTCCTCAATGCTCAACGTAGTCCTTGACATTTTATTTGTCGGCGTGTTCGGCTGGGGCGTTTGGAGCGCGGCTATCGCAACCGTCATTTCTCAGAGCGCAAGCGTTGTGTTGTGCATGATATATCTGTGCAAAAAGGGCAATATATTCTCTGTCGAGCTTAAAAAGCTGCGCTTTCACGGCGATATGTTCGGAGAGATAGTCAAATACGGACTTCCCTCAGGCGTGCAGAACTCGGTCATCGCATTTGCCAACGTTATCGTGCAAACTCAGATAAACTCATTCGGAAAATTCGCAACCGCGGCATACGGCACTCACGCGAAGATAGAGGGCTTTGCATTCCTCCCGATGACGAGCTTCAATATGGCAACCTCGACCTTTATAAGCCAAAACCTCGGCGCAAAGCAATATGACCGCGCTAAAAAGGGCGCAAGATTCGGCATCCTTGCTGCGGTTATCATGGCAGAGATAGTCGGAGTGATCATCTACTTCTCCGCCCCGTATCTTATCGGCGCATTTGACTCAACTCCAAAGGTAATAGCCCTCGGAGTACAGCAGGCAAGGACAGCCTCGCTCTTCTATTGTCTGCTCGCATTCTCGCACGCGATAGCGGCGGTATGCCGAGGAGCAGGAAAGGCATTCGTGCCTATGACGGTCATGCTGACGGTGTGGTGCGCATTGCGTATCCTTTATATCCAGCTCGTAATGACCCTTGTCGGCGATATAAGACTGATATATTGGGCGTATCCGATAACTTGGGGAATAAGTACGGTAATATACTTTATCTACTATAACTGCTCAGATTGGATACACGGATTTGATGAAAAGAAAAATAAACAAAATATATAAATAAATTGCAATTTATAGGGGACTTCACGGCTTTAAATTTTTGTTTGATTTCGCTTTGCGTTAGCCTTCCCTTGTGAGGGAAGGTGGCTCGGCGAAGCCGAGACGGATGAGTAGAAGACTAACGATTTTTACCGTCTTTGCTCAGAAAGAAAGTCTTACGGTGTAAGGCATTGTTGCTCGCGCGTGTTTAACGGTAGACACGGT
>JAZUBI010000170.1:0-1037 GCA_045638385.1 Eubacteriales bacterium | reverse complement strand
CCCCTCCCGGGGTCCTTTTCACCTTTCCTTCACAGTACTGCTTCACTATCGGTCACTAGGGAGTATTTAGGCTTGGGGGGTGGTCCCCCCGGCTTCCCACAAGGTTTCTCGTGTCTCGTGGTACTCTGGATCCTGCTCGCTGACTCATGATTTCATCTACCGGACTTTCACCGTCTCTGGTCTGCTCTCCCAAAACAGTTCGATTATCTCTTGTCAATGCTAAATGCAGTCCGCAACCCCGAAAGACTAGGTCTCTCGGTTTGGCCTATTCCCATTTCGCTCGCCGCTACTTTGAGAATCGATTTTTCTTTCTCTTCCTGACGCTACTTAGATGTTTCAGTTCACGTCGTTCCCCTCCATACGCTATGGATTTACGTATGGATACTTGAGGTTTGCTCAAGTAGGTTTCCCCATTCAGATATCTCCGGATCATCGGCTATTTGCGCCTCCCCGAAGCTTTTCGCAGCTTATCACGTCTTTCATCGGCTCCTAGTGCCAAGGCATTCTCCCTATGCTCTTTCTTGCTTGACCATAGCTTGGAATAGTAGCGATACTATTCGTCTTTTAATGTTTGTTAATTGCCTTTGCAATCTTTTAAATCTTTTTCTCGATTTTTTTGACTCTATACATATATTCAGTTTTCAAGGTGCTGTTGTTTTACTCCATTAAGAAGTAATGGTGGAGATTACGAGATTCGAACTCGTGACCCCCTGCTTGCAAGGCAGGTGCTCTCCCAGCTGAGCTAAACCCCCATATTCAATTCTTCTTAAAAGATGGGCTCAAGTGGACTCGAACCACCGACCTCGCGCTTATCAGGCGCGCGCTCTAACCGGCTGAGCTATGGGCCCAAATATTTTTTTAAGGAATCCGGCAGCCACTTACTTTCCCGGGCCGTCTCCAGCCAAGTATCATCAGCCGCTTGCGTCTTAACCGTCGTGTTCGGGATGGGAACGGGTGTTTCCCACAAGCGCATCGCCACCGGAAATTTGAAGTTCTTTACGAACCTTCAAAACCGAATAACAGACAATCAACCATAG
>JAZUBI010000169.1:0-1722 GCA_045638385.1 Eubacteriales bacterium | reverse complement strand
TACTGCATAGTTTACTGCCATTTCTTAACTGGAATTGAAAATTGAGAATTGAAAGTTGAAAATTATAGCCATCCGGTAGGGAACACATCGCGAAGCCTAATCTTCAATTCTCCATTTTTAATTTTCAATTTGTCTTGTATGTCTTGCATGGGTGTACATGCCCGACAGGGGTTCAACATACAACCACTTCCCGCTACCGGTCACCTCGGGAGGGTTGACATTACTAATCTCATTTCAACGTTGTTGAAATCTAACGTTAACGTTGACGCTGACGTTGACTAACCTTCCGGACGGTTTAAGGCTACAAGTAGCACTCCTTGGTGCCGATAAACCTAAAGGTGCTGAAGCACACTCTTCGGAGGAACTAAAGTTCCTTCATCGCAACCGACGCTTTCATACCGCGTCGGCGTTTGCACAAGCGTTGACTTGGGCTCCGCGGTATTTCCCCATCCGGACGGAAGGTTATCGTTTTTAGTTATCGTTAACGTTATCGTTTTTGACACTGCAAGTAGCGAGCAAGCCGAGAGCAGAACAAGTTTACTTGATTATGCCGAGGCGCAGCCGATACTCGCATCAGAAAGTAATGTGAGCGCTCACATTACAAGTCCTGGCCAAGTACTTCAAAGAGGTGTAACCCTCTTTATTTCTGATGCAAAGGTACGAAATCTGTATCCCCTCCTATTCTGAATTTGATATGCTACAGAGAGAAAAATAAAGTAGACTTTATTTTTCTCTACGATAACGCTGACGCTGACGATGACCTGTGAAAATTATATAGGGATAAGTCTGATTATTGTAATCAATTTATAGGAATAGGACTTAAAATGCTTTATAGATCAATCCATTCCGGTACAAACTTGTAATAAAAAAAGTACATGCATGCACCACGCGCGGTACATGCATGTACTTTTTTTAACGATGACGTTGACGATGACGTTGACTATTACCCCCTCCGCTTCGCTCGTCCCCCTTAAAGAGGGACAGTGCATACATCGCGGAGCCTGGTTATCGTTGAATAGCATTCATCGCGGAACCTAGTTATCGTTATCGTTGAATAGCATACATCGCGGAGCCTGGTTATCGTTAACGTCATCGTTATCGTTCTTGGCGAAGCCTACGGCTCGCCAAGAAACTCAAATATCAGCCTCACCTGATAGCGGGTGAAGTGGCGTGAGCCACGCGTGTAGCCTGTGCGCTGCAGCGCATCGAGCAGGCCGTCAGCGGCATGCAGGTACTTGTTGAGTAGTCGTAGGGCTGAGGCACGTGAGGCTCCTGGGCTGTATAGTTGCGCCAGCTCGGCTTTGCCGTAGGCGCGGAGTTTATCATGTTCCATGTTTGTTGAGGGTTGTTGTTTGACGTTAACGTTAACGCTGACGTTGACCTTTCCATCCGGAACGCAAACACTCGGCATTGCCGACAAGCTGCGAGAACTTCTTTCAACGCAGCTACTTTTCGTGAGATCTGCGAGATTCGCGTGAGAAATAAAAGAGAATCAGCTATTTGCGTGAATAATAAAGTTCTTTTCTCTTGATAAAGGGTGACGGATGACACTTGCTTTCCTATATGGGACATATATTTAAATAATTAATTAAATTATTTTTAAAATATAATTATTTATTTTTCTATATATAGGGTATATAGGATTCCATGTGTCATCTGTCACCCATGAGATTATCCTGCATCGCTCATGCGTGCATTCTGGCGTTGGTTGTTCTTGATGTC
>JAZUBI010000168.1:0-14138 GCA_045638385.1 Eubacteriales bacterium | reverse complement strand
GTTGCTTTGGAGGATGTAGAAGACGTGATTTTTCGTTCGTCGCCGTACTAGGTACGGCAGAGCGGAAAAGCGCGGCTAAATGCTCGCATAAAAAATTGGAATTCGCGCTTGCGAGAATTCCTTCCTTAAAGGAAAAACTTTAAGTTTAAAGAAAACTTTGTTTACAATTAGTTCCGCGAGCATTGTTCTACGCCTTCCAAAGCAACTCAGGTGATGGTGGAAAGGCGAGGTAAGAGCTCACCCACTCCTATGGTAACATAGGTTTGCTGTAAACCCTACTCGGAGCAACACCCTGAGAGAAGTTTGTCCGACGTTCTCTTAACCGAGATATTTCGGGGTGGCATTTCGCGAGAGCGAAGGAGCTTATCGGTGACGGTAAGCAAAGATTGATGGCCGTTTAAGACAGAACCCGGCTTACAGACAGAGCTACAAGAAAGCTTTTATTTGAAAGCAAAAAACATCGCAACGCTTGCCGTTGCGATGTTTTTTTATAAGTTACGGTTTATATCTTATTTTCTTCTCTTTGCAGGGTTGTTGAGCATGGTGTTCCAGAGATCGTCATCCTCAACTGCCTTTTCGGTTTCCTTCTTGTCAAAGCCCGTTGCGATGATGGTGATCTTCATCTCGTCCTCGAGATCGTCGTCGAACTTAACACCCCAGATGATGTTTGCATCAGGATGAGCCTCGTTTTTAACTATCTCGGAAGCAACGTATGCATCCTCGAGACCGATGTCGCGAGAAGCAACGATGTTCATAAGGATACCGCGAGCGCCACTGATGGAGGACTCGAGAAGGGGAGAGGAAATAGCCATCTTTGCTGCCTCTTCTGCCTTGTCCTTACCTGCCGCGTAACCAACACCCATATGAGCGTAGCCTGCGTCCTTCATAACGGTGGATACGTCTGCGAAGTCGAGGTTGATGTGACCCTTAACGTTTACGAGGTCGGAGATGCTCTGTACACCGGTACGGAGAACGTCGTCAGCAACCTCGAATGCGTTAGCGAGAGTAATTCTCTGGTCGCTTGCTTCCTGGAGCTTATCGTTGGGGATAACGATGAGCGCGTCAACGAACTGAGCGAGCTCCTCGATACCTGCTGCTGCGTTTGTAGCTCTTACCTTACCCTCAAAGGAGAAGGGACGGGTAACGATACCGATTGTAAGGATGTCAAGCTCGCGAGCAACGCGTGCTACTACGGGAGCTGCACCGGTTCCGGTTCCGCCGCCCATACCTGCAGCAACGAATACCATGTCGGTGTCGTGAAGGAGAGCCTTAACCTCTTCAAGGGACTCCTCTGCAGCGCGCTTACCGATCTCGGGCTTTGCACCTGCGCCTCTACCGCCGGTGAGCTTCTCACCGATGATGAGCTGAGAAGGAGCGTTAGAGTGGCGAAGAGCCATCTTGTCCGTGTTTACTGTGATAAATTCAACGCCCTTGATGTTGGAAGAGATCATTCTGTTGACAGCATTGTTTCCGCCGCCTCCTACGCCTATGACCTTAATATTGGCGCCTACTTCGATTGTGTCGTCGTGTTCAAAAATTCCCATTTGTGAATCCTCCGCTTTATATATTTCAAATTTTTTTATTATAAAGTGTATTTTTACACTATATATACCAAGTGATGGGTTTGCTTTTATTTACAAGGCTTTCGTTTTATCAGCCGCCGTAAAAGATCCTGTACTTTTCAACATCCTTTGAGCATAATTGGCTCTTTACCCTTGTGTGCATCGTCGGAGCGTAAGCGACGTCGTTGACGATGATGTGTTCGAAAAGTGTAATACCGATCGCGCGAAGCGCGGCCTCGATCTGTATTGTTATAACTCTGTCATCAGAGCTTTCTGTAAGTGTTCCCGATGGATGGTTATGAGCGAGTATTACATATGACGCATCCATTGATAACGCGTGCTTTGCAACTCTTCTGAAATCGACGCTTGAGCTGTTTACACTGCCGATCGACATTGAGGAAAAGTTGATAAAGCCAAGTGAGTTATCAAGGAGCATTACGCAAAACTCTTCTGATTTGGAGCCCTTGAAGTAGTCGCAGAAATAATTGCCGACCTTTGAGAGCTTGTCTGCTACGAATTTCTTTTCGTCGTATTTGTTCATTCCGATCCTTTTCGAGATAGCCCTATGAAGCGAGAAGAAAAGCGACGTTGCTTTTCCTGCGCCGCTTACACGGCTGAGCAGAAGGGGATCGGCCTCGAAAACACCCTCGAGAGATCCAAATTCGTTGATAAGCTTATGCGCGAGCTCGTTGGTGTTGACTCTCGGAATAACAAAGAATAAAAGCAACTCGAGGAGCTCGTGATCTGTAAAATCTCTTCCGTCGGTTGACAAAAAGCGTTCCTTGAGTCTTTCTCTGTGTCCGCTGTGCAGCTGTTTATCCGAATCGGGTTTTTGTGAGTTTATCGTATCATTTGCTGCCATGATCTTTAGTCCTTGAATAAATATACTTTATCAGATAAAAAACTAAGCGCAAATTTTACTTTGATTGGGCATCCTCTTTATAACAAAGGGAAATCCTCTATGAATAATTCGCCGTAAAATGAATGAAAATACGAAAACTGCATGTCAAACAGGTGATTTTACCGGGTTTAGTGTTATTTTGCGCTGATTTTGAAATAGTAACGGGAAAACGCTTCTTTCTGTGTTAAAATGGTAATATCGCATTTTGAAATACAGGAAAGGGCGTGAAACCGTGATTGAGACATTTATAGCAAGTGAAGTGTTCGGTGATTGCAACGTCGGCTTTGGTTTGTCTGTAACGATGCCCGGCGGGGAAGTGATAAGGCTTGATTCGCTTACCTTTGACCGCGCGGCTATCGAGGAATTGTCAGACAGGATCAACAGACTCGGAGTGTCAAGAACACATCTTTACGAAATCCTTGAGGACTTTTTAGAGTGAGTGTGTTATCTGATATCGGACTTGAACGCTACCGCTTTTCCTATGATCCTGATCTTTTCGAGCTCTTCACCCGTATAGACCATAGGCTCGTAGTTGCTGTTCTCGGAAATGAGCATCAGCTTTGAGCTTTCCGGATAGTAGTATACTCTTTTCAAGGTAGCCTCGTCGTTAATTATGATCGCGGCGATCTCGCCGTTATTAACGGCTTCGGCTTTCTTGATGAAAACCGTGTCGCCACTGTTTATTCGTGCATCCTTCATACTGTCGCCCTTGGCTATCAGGCAAAAATCTGCATCGGTATCTGCATCGGTGTAGACGGTTCCCCCGTCCTCCTCTGTTGCAAAGACCGGATAACCGCATGCGATCTGACCTACCACGGGCAAAACCTTATATTTTCCTCCGGAGCGAGCTTCGGGGATGTCGGTTGTGCCGAGGAGATAAGCTTCACTTACACCGAGCGCACGCGCGATTGCGCAAATTGCGTCGGCCTTAGGGACATAGACACCGTTTTTATATTGGCTCAGCCTGGGCTTGGAAATTCCCGTAAGGCGAGAAAGCTCTGCGGCTTTGATATTCTTTTCAGCCATGACAAGAGCCAATCTTGATCTAAAATCGTTCATATCTATCTCCGTTCAGTTGAATAGGGGCAAATAACGGCTTTTATGACCGCTATTTTAAAGGAAGAAAGCGTTACTCGTTTTCTTCCTCTTTATTATATCAAAAAGTTAAGGAAATGTCAATAGGTTTTTGAAAAAAAGTTAAATAAATTTAATTGGGTTTTTGGGGTTGACAAAATAGAACAAGTGTGCTATAATTTGTTCAGTCAAGAGCAAAACCGACATCACTGACGCGGTGCGGGGAAGCAAAAGCTTTCATTTATTTATATATATTGCAATATATTACAAAAGGTTGACCGTTTTCCTCGCGCTTTTTCCACTTTTTACGTTTGGTGACGGTTTTGCTGATTGAAATTGACGTGTTATGATCAAATGTCGCTTTAAATGTTAAGTTTAGGTGTTAAGTCTGATTAACTATGATTAAAATATTAAGCATACTTAACGATTTGAGACTTGAGGTAAGCTTGGCGTATTATTTGTATACGCCGAAGGAGTGCTTGGAATAGGGATTTATTTTTTTAGCGCAAAAATAGAACATTTGTTTTATAAACGCCGAACAAAAACGAAAAACAAAGCAAATCGCGCGATTCGACGGATTTAAGCGCGCGTAGAAAGGAAATTATAATGGCGTTTGCCGGAATGTGTCCTTACATCAAGGATGCAAGGAGTATTGAGAGGACGATATGCGAGTGCGCGAAATTTACGTTTCCTGATAAGGTTGCTCGCAGGGAATTGGTTTACGGTTTTTGCGGTCATCCCGAAAACTGGAGGATGTGTACTTTTAAGGCGATAATGGATCGCTATTACGATAGGAAGTACTCGACCGATGACGAGCCGAAGAAGCTGAAGAAGTAGAGACGTGTGGCGGGCGGTGCGATGCGGCATTATGTGTCCATAAGTGAATTTTTTATAAGAAGGGAAGGAAAAGAAAAATGTTTCAGAAAATCAAAATTATAAGGTCAATTTTAAAGAGAAAAAATGCTCAGATCAGGGCAGAGAGAGAAAAATACCATGCGGAAAAGGCTGTAAACGTCATTCTTGCGGCGTATCTTACTCTGCTTGTGTCCAAGCAGGGAACGGTTCGTCTGCCGAGAAAGGAAGTGCGCGATGCGCTTGGGAAATTTCACGTATCTTTCTCGGCTTCGGGCGAGGATTACATTATTGAGGCTGCTGAGCTACCGATGAGCGCTCGCGGAAAGGGGGCTTTGGGTGGGAAGACCTGGAAAATATAATCATTGGCGTGATCGATTCGGGCTTGAGCAGGTCAGGCGGCTCGCTGAGGAGGGCTTATCGGACGAGGAGATCGCAAAACGCGCCGGCGTTGAGTATGCGATATTCAGAGTTTGGAAGCGCAAATACCAGAAGCTTTACGATGCGATAGAGCTTGGGCGCAGGGAGGCTGACCTTTCGGTAGTTGAGGCTTTATACAAGAAGGCGACCGGGTACAGCGTCAAGACAAACAAGACCCACAAGCTAAAGCACATTGATTACGATCCGAGCACCGGAAAGAAGGTCAAGGAATACGAGGAGCTTGCGGTGGGCGTTGATGAAAATTACATACTGCCCGATCTGCGCGCCGAGATATTCTGGCTCAAAAACCGTCAGCCCCAGCAATGGACCGAAAAGGATACTAATTCTCAGGACGGAGAATCCTTTGAGTCCGGTATCGTTGAGATCCCCAACGCGGACAAAATAGGAGATTTTGAAGATGGCAACGCATGAAAAGAGAGTCATATGGCGTCCTCAGCCCCGTCAGGCTGAATTTATGCGCCGACTTGAGGACGAGGCTCTTTACGGCGGCGCGGCGGGCGGCGGCAAAAGTGATTGCGCTCTTGCCGAGGCGCTCAGGCAGATCTCGATCCCACATTACCGCGGGCTTATTCTCAGAAAGACCTATCCGCAGCTATCCGAGCTTATAGACCGTTCTCACGAGATCTATTCGGGTGCTTGCGCGGATGCGGTCTACAATGAGAGCAAGCACGTTTGGATGTTTCCGTCGGGCGCGAAGATCTATTTCGGATCATTGGCGCACACCGAGGATCGCCACAACTATCAGGGAAAGCGTTACGACTTCATTGATTTTGACGAGCTGACGCAATTCACCTTTGACGAGTACAGCTACCTTTTTTCAAGAAACAGACCCAATGGCGCAGGAACGCGGTGCTACATCCGCGCACAAGCCAACCCCGGAGGCATCGGTCACGGCTGGGTAAAGGAGCGTTTTATCACTCCCGCCCCTCCGATGACCACCATATGGGAGACCTTCAAGATCCGTTTCCCCGACGGACACGAGGAGGAGAGGCGACGCTCCAGGGTCTTCATACCGTCTACCGTTTTTGACAACAAGATACTGCTCGAAAACGATCCCGATTACCTTACGCGGCTTGCGTCACTCCCCGACGCCGAGCGAAAGGCTCTCCTTTACGGAGACTGGGACGGCTTTGCGGGGCAGGTCTTTACCGAGTGGCGAAACGATCCCGATAAATATTATGACAGGCGCGACACGCACGTGATCTCCCCGTTCGCGGTGCCTCGCGATTGGAATATTATAAGGGGGCTTGACTGGGGCTACTCAAGACCGTTTTCGGTTGGATGGTATGCGGAGGACAGAGACGGTACGCTGTATCGCATCAGAGAGCTTTACGGCTCGAACGGTACTCCCAATATTGGCGTGCGCTGGGAGGCTTCAAGGCTTGCCTCTGAGATCAGGCGCATTGAGTCCGAGGATGAAAATCTGCGCGGAAGGCGCATTTCGGGTATTGCCGACCCCGCAATCTATCAGAAAAACGGCGGTGAGAGCATCGGCGATATCATGGAAAAGCAGGGCGTATATTTTGATCGCGCGGACAACTCGCGCATTGCCGGAAAGATGCAGATACACAATCGGCTTGCGTTTGACGCGACGGGGCGTCCATCGCTTTACGTATTTTCAACTTGTCGGAATTTTTTGAGGACCTTTCCTTGTCTCGTTTACGACAGCACGGACGTTGAGGACGTTGACACCACCGGAGAGGATCATATTTACGATGAGCTCAGATACGTTTGCATGGCGCGTCCGATACTGCGGCGCAGAGAACCCTTGGGAAAGAGGCGTGTGATCATGTCGGGAGCTGATCCTCTTGATCTGTACACCGAAGGCTCGCACTCTGCCTATTCGGCAAGAGCAAAATTTTTACAATGACGTGCGCTCATTTGCTTTTTGGGCGCTACGGGAAAGGAATTTTTATGAAAAGGAAAGAAAAAATTTTTATCCCCGATCTTGAGGCGGCGAAGGCTACTCTTTTTGCCTACAAGAGGCAGAAGGGTGCGCTTGAGGCGAGGATTCGGGCTGAGGAGGAGATTTGGAGCAACATTTATTCCTCAAATCGCTCCTCATCGTGGATATTCAACAGCATCGTGAACAAGCACGCGGATATTATCGACAGCATGCCGTCATTTCACTGTCTTCCGCGCGAAAAGCGGGACGAGCAGGTTGCTGACAAGCTCACGAAGATAGTTCCCGTGATATGCGATCGCGCGGGGATCAAGCAGGTCTACTCCGACAACGCTTGGGAAAAGCTCAAGCACGGAACGGCTATGTGGGGAATCTTTTGGAATCCCATGCTTGAGGACGGGCTTGGGGATATTGATCTTAAGTCTGTCAGCATTTCGGACGTCTTCTGGGAGATGGGTGTTTCGGATATTCAGGACAGCAAAAGTCTTTATGTTGTCTCAAGCGCGGATGTTGATGCCATTGAGGCATCCTATCCTCATTTCAGATACTCCGAAAATCGCGCGGCGGATTCCACCGTTGCATCGACGCTCGGATATTCGGTGTCAAGCGACGGCAAATGCGTTGTGGTCGATCACTATTACAAGCGATATCTCGGGGGCGGTCGCTCTGTTTTGCACATTTGCAAATTCTGCGGAGACACGGTGCTTTATTGCTCGGAGGGGGATGCGAATTTCCCTGACGGATGGTACTCTCACGGGCTTTATCCCATAGTTGTTGACAAGCTTTATCCATGCAACGAGGGGATATGCGGATTCGGTCTTATTGCCATTGCCGCAGACCTTCAGGACTACATCAATCGCGTTGACGAAAATATGATGTCCTATTCGGATTGGGCCTCGCGCGTTCGCTTCTGGGCGAAGCGCTCGCTTGGCGTGAACGAAAGAGAGTTTATGGATCTTAAGCGACCGATAGTTGAGGTCGAGGGGGATATTGACGAGGAAAAGCTCCGCCAGATAGAGATCTCTCCGATCGACGATTCGGTGATGGATTGCAAGCGGATGAAGATCGAGGAGCTTAAGGAGATCACCGGCTCGAGAGACGTATCGCAGGGAGGTATCACGGGCGGTGTTACCGCCGCTTCCGCGATCAGCGTTCTGCGCGAGGCAGGCGCAAAGTCGTCGAGAGACGGAATCGAGGAATCTTACAGGGCTTTTGTTAAGATTATTTCGCTTGTAATTGAGCTTGTGGGTGAGTTCTACATAAGCTCAAGAGTATTTCGCATAACCGGAGAGGGGGACGCGAGAGGCTATTTGCATATGTCCGGAAAGGAGCTTGCCTTTGCCGAGGACGGATACAGACCTCACTTTGATATTGAGGTCGCCGCCGCAAAGAGCTCGCCCAGCGAGGCAAAGGAGAAAAATCAGCTTGCAAGCTCGCTTTACAGTCTTGGCGCGTTTGAGCGCGACAAGGTGAAGGGCACGCTTATGATGCTCGATCTTATGGACTTTGACGGCATTGAAAAGCTAAAATCGAGCTTGCGGCGCGAATACGTTGAGGGCGGCATATGATCACGGCGAAATTTTCAAGGTGCGAATCGGGGCTCCGCATGACCGTTTGCGGCCACGCGGGGCATGCGGCGAGCGGTAACGATATTGTCTGCGCGGCGGTGTCGGGCTTGGTGTACGCGCTTGTCGGATACCTCGCAAACGAGATCGGCAATTTTAAGATCAATGCGTTTGGCTCGGGGTATGCGGATATTGAGTGCGGCTCTCTCGGAGAGGGAGCGATGAAGCATTGCTGTATCGGACTTTTGCAGATCGCTTTGTCTTATCCCGATTCGCTGTCGGTATGCGGCGAGGCTTGGGGGTGGAGCGACAGCTCTGCGCTCCAATGCCGCATGCTCGGATAAGGGACGCGGACCCGTTTATCCGCGGATAGGAGGTTTACATCTATATGAATGATGAAGAGATCGTAATTTCTGAAAATGAAAAGGTTTCGTCCGACTTAACGGACGGAGATGGCGGCGACTACGGCTGCGAAAAATGCGTAGAGGATGAGGATCCCGGTGTGAATGCCGAGGCGCTTGAGGTCGGTAACGGTCTTGAGGAGATAAGTGAGTCGGAGGATCAAAGGGAAGAGTACGAAAGGCTTATAAAGACCAAGTTCAAGGAGCTTTTCGCGCAGGATATGCAGAGGCTTATAAACAAGAGATTCAAAAAATACAAGGCGCTGGAGGAAAAGGCGGCGAGGCTTGAGCTTGAGGCGAAAAAATACGCCGATATTGACTCGCTTCTCGAAAAAGAGCGCGAGCGTGCGATCATGGAGACCGAGGAGAGGTTGAATCTGCAGTTTAAGGCTATGAGCGGCAGGGCGGTTGAAAATGCGATCGCGCCTCACTCTGCGCGTCCGCCGTTTGACGTCTCAAGACTTACAAAAAGTGAGCGCGCTACGTTAGCTTCAAGGGCGCTCAAGGGTGAAAAAATACGTTTTTAAAATAAATCTTAAAAAAATCAAGAGAAAAAGAAAGGATAATTTTTATGGAAAATTACAGAATCAATTTGCAGCTTTTCGGTGAGGGTGAAAAGGTCCTCGGCACCGAGGGTGAGATCAACGTGAAGAGCGGAGCGGTAAATCAGTACTCCGAGGGTGAGGGACTTTCCCCCGAAATGAAAACATATTACTCTGATTATCTCATCGATAACGCAGAGCCTGCGCTTGTTCACGACAGATTTGCGCAGAAGCACAATATTCCCGCGGGTAACGGTAAGACGGTACAGTTCAGAAAGTACGATCCGCTGCCCAAGATCACAAACCCCATTGCGGAGGGCGTTACTCCCACGGGACAGACTATCAACATGGGAATTGTAAACGCGACGGTGGCGCAGTACGGCGGCTACGTCGAGCTTACCGACCTTCTTCTTATGACCGCGATCGACAATAACCTTTGCATGGCGACCAAGCTTCTCGGAAGCCAGGCGGGAAGAACGCTTGACACTATCTCCCGTGAGGTTCTTGTCGGCGGTACCAACGTTCAGTACGGCGAGGGCAAGGTGTCATCGCGCGAGCAGATCGTTGGCGGCAAGGAGAGTGGAAACTGCTATCTTACCGTCGATGCGATCCGCAAGGCGGTCAGATTCCTCAAGAATCAGAACGCTGAAAAGATAGACGGTGCTTACGTTGCGATAATCCATCCCGATTGCGCTTACGATCTTATGAGCGATCCCGCTTGGAAGTATCCTCATCAGTATGCGGATCCTTCTGCTATATTTGAGGGCGAGATCGGCAAGATCGAGGGAGTCCGCTTTATCGAGAGCACCGAGGCTAAGGTGTTCCATGCCGATGATCTCGCTGACGGCGCGAGAAATCTTACAGTCAGCGCGGCGGTGAGCTCCGGCTCTACCGTTTCCTTCAGCTCCGAGGGTGCTGTTGAGAACGATGCGCTTGTGGGCAGAGCTGTGCTCATTGACGGCAAGAAGTACTACGTTTCGGCTAACACCGCAAGCAGCATGACTCTTGCTACCGACAGCACAAAGGCAACTGCGGCAAGCATCTCGTGCGCAAAGGATACCGTTATTTATCCCGGTGAGGCGGGAGCTGAGGGCGTTGACGTTTACGCAACTCTTCTTTTCGGTGAGAATGCTTACGGTACCACCGCGCTTGCAAACGGCGGTCTTGAGCACATTGTAAAGCAGCTCGGCTCTGCAGGCTCGTCCGACCCGCTCAATCAGAGAGCGACGGTTGGATGGAAGGCGACTAAGGTTACGGTCAGACTCGTTGAGGCGTTTATGATCCGTATCGAAACTGCGGCTTCTGCCTGAAAATAAACAAACCGTGATCGGCGGATAGATCCGATAGGGAGGCTGGGTGGGATGGAATAGTTAAAATTCAAATTAAAACAGAGAAAAAAGGAGATATATTATGTCGGGATACAGTGAAAACATTGCGGCTCTGAGAGCTGAATATGAGCAGAAATTGGCTGAAAAAGAGGCGGAAAACGCGCGCTTGCGCGGTGTGAGCAAAAAGGCGCAGGAGCGCGCTCTTGAGCAGGCGAGGGAATATGAGAGATATTTGAACGAGTATATCTCGGTCAAGCTCTTTAAGGATAACGACAGATACAGAGACGATGTTTACGTTGCGGTGAACGGTCAGAATTGCATTATCAAGCGCGGCGAGTGGGTCAGAGTCAAGAGAAAGTTTGCTCTGGTGCTTGACGCATCGGAAATACAGGATATGAGAACGGCGGAGTTTATTGAGAGAGAACAGAAACGGTTTTCGGATTCTTACTGATTGAATATTTTTGCTGATAACGCCCCCTTGGGGGCGTTTTTTGCGCCGAGTGTTGACAAAATTTTCGGATGGTGATATAATGTGTACGATGTAATCGTAAATTTTCTCTTGTAGGAGGAACTTGAAATGAAAAAGACGTTATTAGCGCTGCTTTTGGTTTTGGCATTGTGCTTGTCTTGTTTTGTCGCTTGCAGTGAAAAAGGTGATAAAGACGGAAACCGTGACAGGGATGATAAGACGGAATCGGAAACTGAGGACGGCGAAGAAAGCGGCTTGGATGAATCTACAGAGAGCGAAAAAAATGAGTGGTGTGCGCATGACTTTATCAAGCATGGAGCAAAGGAACCGTCTTGTGCAGAAATCGGATGGGATGAATATGTGACTTGCTCTAAATGTGGCTACACGACCTATTTGGAAAAATCTGCGCTTGGGCATGATCTTTCAAATGGCAAATGCTCACGATGTGAATATACATACAGCGATGGTTTGGAATTTGTCTCAATCGGTGACGGTACATGTTATGTCAGCGGAATTGGAACGTGCACGGATGCAACTGTTATTATTCCAACTCTTTCTCCCGACGGTGATACTGTAATTGGCATAGGTCCCGAGGCATTCTCCGGTTGCAATACCATTACGGGTATAGAGGTGCCTGACAGTTTGTTCAGAATATCTGAGGATGCGTTCTCCGGTTGCGAGAGCATTGTTTACAATGTGTACGCCAATGCATATTATTTTGGAAATGAGACTAACCCTTTTTTAATACTTGTAAAAGCCAAAGATACAAGCATTACTTTTTGCGATATTCATAAAAACACCAAACTGATATGTAATTCTGCGTTCTATGGGTGCGCCAACCTGACGAGCATAGAGATCCCCGACGGTGTGACGAGCATAGGTGAAAATGTGTTCAGTTATTGCTACAGCCTGACGAGCGTGATAATACCCGACAGTGTGACGAGCATAGGTGAAAAAGCGTTCTACCATTGCTCCAGCCTGACGAGCGTGGAAATAGGCGACAGTGTGACGAGCATAGGATGGGATGCATTCGAGGATTGCAGCAACTTAGCCTACAACGAGTACGATAATTTGTGTTATCTTGGAAATGAAAACAATCCTTACTTAGTTCTTGTTTATGCAAAACAGGATATAAGCATTACTTCTTACAAGATACACAAGAACACTAAAATAATATATGATGGTGCGTTTTCCGGCTGTCAAAATATTTCGAGTATTGTAATACCCGACAGTGTGACGAGTATAGGTGAGGGGGCGTTCTACCGTTGCACCAGCCTAACGAGCGTGGTGATCCCCGACAGTGTGACGAGTATAGGAAGTACTGCGTTCGAATATTGCGACGGCTTGACGAGCGTGGTGTTAGGCGACAGTGTGACGAGCATAGGTGACCATGCGTTCTTATGGTGCAGCAGCCTGACGAGCATAGTGATACCCGACAGTGTAGAGAGCATAGGAGAATCTGCTTTCTCTAGTTGCACCAGCCTGACGAGTGTGGTGATAGGTGACAGTGTAACGAGCATAGGCTCTTGGGCGTTCGAAGAATGCTCCAGCCTCACGAGCGTGGTGATCCCCGACAGTGTGACGAGCGTAGGAGAATCTGCGTTCTCTAAATGCGACAGATTAACCTACAACGAGTACGATAACGCATATTATCTTGGAAATGAGAATAATCCATACTTAGTTCTTCTTGGTGCAAAAGATAGAAGCCTTACCTCTTATAAGATATGCAAGAATACTAAAGTAATATATGGTGGTGCGTTCTCTGGTTGCCACAGCCTTACGAGCATAGAGATACCCGACAGTGTGACGAGCATAGGAAAAGGGGCGTTCTCTGGTTGCTACAGCCTTACGAGCGTGGAAATACCCGACAGTGTGACGAGTATAAGAGATTATGCGTTCAAGAATTGCACCAACCTGACGAGCGTGGTGATAGGCGACAGTGTGACGAGCATAGGAGAGGATGCTTTCTCTGATTGCAAGAGCCTGATGAGCGTGGAGATACCCGACAGTGTGACGAGCATAGGAGATTCTGCGTTCTTTGATTGCACCAGCCTCACGAGTGTGATGATAGGCGACAGTGTGACGAGCATAGGAGATTGGGCGTTCTATGGTTGCGACAGCCTGACGAGCATAACAGTTGATGATAAAAATGCAAACTACAAATCGATAGATGGAAATTTGTATAGCAAGGACGGAAAGACACTTATAAAATATGCAATTGGAAAAGCTGATACAAGCTTTGTAATACCGGACAGTGTGACGAGCATAGAAGGAGAGGCGTTCTATGGTTGCACCAGTTTGACGCGCGTTGTGATAGGTGACAGCGTGACGAGCATATGGTATAGAGCGTTCGAGGATTGCTACAAGTTAATTGAGGTATACAATTTATCTGATTTGGAGATAATCGCAGGATCAGACTCAAATGGATACGTTGGATATTATGCAAATAACGTATATACCGATACAGGCGTAGCAAGTAAGATTGTAGAGAAGGACGGATATATATTCTACGTAGACGAAGCAAAGAGCAATTATTATCTTATGGGATATACGGGAAAAGATACCGAACTTGTAATGCCAGACGGAATAAACGGACACGATTATAAGATCTACACATATGCATTCTATAACCGTGATGATATTACGAGCGTGGAGATAGGCGACGGTGTGACGAGCATAGGATATGAAGCGTTCCAATATTGCGACAGCCTGACGAGCGTGGTGATAGGCGACAGTGTGACGAGTATAAGAGATTATGCGTTCCTTAGTTGCGACAGCCTGACGAGCGTGGTGATAGGCGACAGTGTGACGAGCATAGGAGATTGGGCGTTCAAAGCTTGCGACAGTCTTACGAGCGTATATTATACGGGAAGCGAAGAGGATTGGTCGAAGATTGCGATTGGTTCAGGTAATTCACCTCTTACGAGCGCAACAATAATTTACAATTACGTTCCGGATGGGGAATAACTCCTCATCAGCGCGTGATGTGACAAAGGGCAACCGATTTCGGTTGCCCTTTTGTAATTTGGCGGCAAAAGAGGGGGGATTGAAAATTGAAAATGGACTATAATTGGATGATAAATTGGGGTTTATCGGGGGG
>JAZUBI010000167.1:0-8746 GCA_045638385.1 Eubacteriales bacterium | reverse complement strand
ACTGGTTGCCCTGATGCGTGGTTTTGTTTCTCTTGGCGGATTCTTTATGCAGCCTGACGTTGTTGATGCATCATTGCTTCGCGAGGCACAGGAAGTCGGATCGTAGCCATGTCGTTCTGTGAGCCAAGGAGTTGCAATAGTTGCTTGTCTTCCTAAGACCGCTTGGCCTCCGACTTACTGGTTGCCCTGATGCGTGGTTTTGTTTCTCTTGGCGGATTCTTTATGCAGCCTGACGTTGTTGATGCATCATTGCTTCGCGAGGCACAGGAGCACCCCGAAAATTATCAAACGCTTTCGGTCAGGGTTTCGGGTTGGAACGCTCGCTTTGTAACCCTTAACAAAGAATGGCAGGATATGGTGATCGAGCAAAATGAGCACTGAGATCAAATTAAGAGTAACCGAGATCCAACGCTTTTGTATGCACGACGGTCCCGGCGTTCGTACGACCGTCTTTCTTAAGGGATGTCCCTTGCATTGTGCCTGGTGTCACAATCCCGAAACGCAAAAAAGCAGCGCGGAGCTTCTTTTCTATCAAAATAAATGCATCGGTTGCGGAGCATGTCTTGATTTCTGCCCACAGGGAGCACATATCATAAAAAATCAACACGTCATTGACCGTGCGAAATGCACTTTATGCACCGAATGTGCAAAGATGTGTCCAACGGGCGCGTTAGAGATCTGCGGAAACCAATATACCATCAGGGAGATCCTGTCGGTCGTGGAAAAGGACCTAGCCTTTTACGGAGATCTCGGCGGCGTAACTATTTCGGGAGGCGAGCCATTTGCGCAAAAGGAAAGCACGGTTGCCTTGCTGAAAGCTTGCAAAGAAAAAGGAGTTCACACCGTGGTTGAAACCTGTGGATATGCAGATGCGGATGCTTTATGTGCGGCAATTCCTTTTGTGGATCTGTTTTTGTGGGATATAAAGGATACCGATGATGAACGGCACAAGAAATATACCGGTGTTTCGTACCAAAGGATATTGAATAATCTTGTGCTGGCAGATTCCCATGGTGCAAAAACACGTCTGAGATGTATATTAATCAACGGTATCAACACAAATGAAGCACATTATCATAAAGTTGCAAAGATTGCATCCTCTCTGTCTCATTGTGAGGGAGTTGAGTGGATCCCATATCATGCTTACGGCGGAACAAAGGCTTTGTTTTTGGGCAGGGAGGACAGCGGAAGAAAAGAATGGATTCCCATGCCGGAGCAGATGGAAAAAGCCAAAGAGATCGTGAAATCCGCCGATGTAAATTGGTTTTGAATCGGCATCTTTTTTGTCAACGCACCTCAATACAAAAGGCACACCGAGTGGTGTGCCTTTTGTATTTGAGGTGACGGCTTATACATTGAACCCGCCTCTCGGCTTAGCCGAGAAGTAAGTTAAAATCCGGCATAAAGCATCATCATTTTTGTGATATTATGTCTTATTCAAGACCAAAAACACTGTAAAGGATTTCTTTTTTTCTTTCGGGTGACATCTTCTCGCAATGGATGCAGGTATCACCCTCGAAAATTTTGTACTCGTTACCACTGATAGTCTTTCTTCCGTTTTTGGTTTTCATCGCTATCATTTCCGCCTTGTTAAAGGGAGAATCAGGGTGCTTTTCGCACCAAAATGATGTTGGAGAAAAATCTATTTCGTATTGCCTTTCGGTCGTAAAGCTCAGATAGCGTCTCCACTCACCGCAGTGATACTCCCAAAGCACCCAACCAAGCTCACTGTCCTTTTTAAATCGATATGTCTCTCCGTTTTGCTCTTGTATCAAGTTTTCTTCCAGCTTGAGCGGGAATCGCGGTGCAATCTGCCCAACTCCGATATCAAGCATATAGTCATCCCCCTCAAGATTGACTATAACGATGCGATGTCGCCTAAATGGGATTTCCTGCTCTCCACGAAGAAAGCGAGCAAAGCAGCTTTTTGTATCGAAGCCGATTTCTTCAAGCATTGCGTGTAAAAAAGCGTTCAACTCAAAGCAATATCCGCCTCGACCCCTTGTGACGATCTTTTCATAAAGCGCGTTTGCATCACATGGTAGCGGCTCTCCGCGTAAAATGCTGAGGTTTTCATAGGGAATATTCAGAACACACGCCTCCTGAATTTTGTTCAATAGCTCCAACGAGCATTCCGTGTCGATGCCTTCAATGCCAATGCGCGAAAGAAAACCGTTTATTTTATCCGTATTCATTTGATAAACTCCTATTTTTACTTTTGAGTACCTTTATTTTACTACGGCGACGCCGCGATTTCAAGTCTATCTGGAAAATTTTATGCTTTTTTTGAAAAGGGGTTGAAAAATATCTTTCTTCGGTATATAATGTGGGTGTTAAATTATAGTTGTTGAAAGGGATAAGTAAATGAGAAAATACCTTTTAAGCGAAAACGGAAATTTTTATAAAGCAAATCTGCACTGTCATACAAACTGCTCGGACGGAAAGCTCTCTCCTGCCGAGGTCAAGGAGCTTTACAAGAGTCTTGGTTACTCGATAGTCGCGTATACCGATCACGATATTCTTATCCCTCACGATGAGCTGAATGATGAAAATTTTTTGGCGCTTCACGGCTTTGAAATGGAGATAAACGAGCCTAAAAAAGCCGATTTTGTCAGTATTAAGACCTGCCACATCTGCTTTATAGGTATAGATCCCGATAATCTGACACAACCGATGTGGCATAGGGAGTGGTATCTTTTCGGCAATGCTCCGAGCCATAGAGGCGAGGTTAAATTTGATGAAAATGAGCCCGATTACGTCAGAGGATATTCTCATGAGAAGATAAGTGAAATAATGAGGATAGGCAGGGAAAAGGGATTTTTCGTAACCTACAATCACCCTACCTGGTCGCTTGAAAATTATTCCGATTATATAGGTTATCACGGTATGCACGCTATGGAGATGTTCAACGGCGGATGCAATGCCGCAGGCTGGAATGACAGAAATGACCACGCATACGATGACATTCTTCGCGGCGGCGAGCGCATATACTGCATAGGTGCTGATGACAACCACAACCACACAAATCCCAACTCAAGAAGATACGACAGCGGCTGGGCTTGGACGATGATCAAGGCTGACAGCCTTGATTACAAGGACATTACCGGCGCCCTTGTTGACGGAAATTTCTACGCATCCGAGGGTCCTGAGATAAATGCTCTTTGGTACGAGGACGGTAAGGTGCATATTGAGTGCTCCGATGCTGACAGGATCACATTGAATGCTGATATGAGATACGCGTATGCGGTCTACGGCGAGAATGGAAACGTTGTAAATTCCGCAGATATTCCCGTGGATCAGCGTTGCGGTTGGTTCAGAATAACCGTTTATGATAAGAGCGGCAGGCAGGCTTGCACGAACGCATATTTTCTTGATGATCTTAAATAAAAACGATTAAATTATCGGCATTCTTCGATTTGATTCGACGGATGCCGACTTTTTTTGACTTTTCTCTTGACATTGCGGCGGTTTAATGGTAAAATGGGTTAGTTTACATTGAGTTTACAATGTTAAGTGAAAGAGGACGATTATATGAAGGTTAAGACGGGTTTGAGCTATGCAGAGGTGTTATCAAAACCGAAAAAGAAGGCTAAAAAGCCGAGTCGTCCGAGCTTTTGGCTCGGTACTCTGATAAGAGTTGTTTCCTTGCCCGATCTTTGGGCAACCAAATTTAAATTTGAAAAAATCGGCATGGAAAGACTTGGCAAAAAAGAACCTTGTCTTATATTGATGAACCACTCGAGCTTTATTGATCTGAAGATAGCATCAAGGCTTTTGTATCCGAGAAAATACAACATTGTTACTACGTCGGACGGTTTTATCGGCAAGAATTGGCTTATGAGACATATAGGCTGTATCCCGACAAACAAGTTCGTTTCTGACATTGGACTTGTCAAGGATATGATGTACGCGGTAAAGAGGCACAATTCCTCTATTCTGATGTATCCCGAGGCGAGCTATTCCTTTGACGGAACCGCAACGCCGCTCCCCGACAGCCTTGGACGGTGCATCAAGATGATGGAGCTTCCTGTTGTTATTATAAAGACGGACGGAGCGTTTTCGCGCGATCCGCTGTACAATAATCTTCAGCTACGCAAGGTCGAGGTTTCTGCGAAAATGGAATATCTGCTCTCGCCTGAGGAGATCAAGGAAA
Source organism: Eubacteriales bacterium (assembly GCA_045638385.1). Lineage (GTDB taxonomy): Bacteria > Bacillota > Clostridia > Oscillospirales > CAG-272 > SVTX01. The sequence goes on along the minus strand of JAZUBI010000167.1, from coordinate 4,593 downwards.
AAAAGCCCTCCGAGATCAACGCAATGCTAAAAGATAGGTTTACGTTTGACAATTTCCTTTGGCAGAAGGAAAATCAAGTTGAGATAGATGAGCCATTCAGAGCGGACTCGCTCAACCGCGTGCTTTACAAGTGTCCTCACTGCTTAAGCGAGGGTGAGACAAAGGGCGAGGGAATCAAGCTCACCTGCAATGCTTGCGGCAAGGTTTACGAAATGCTGACCGACGGATCGATGAAGGCGATTGACGGCGAGACCGAGTTTTCGCATATTCCAGACTGGTACAGGTGGGAGAGAGAATGTGTGAAAAAAGAGATAGAGGACGGAGAATACAAGCTTGATATAGACGTTAAGATCTGCGCTATGGTAGATACCGATTGCATCTACGACGTGGGTGACGGACACCTTACGCATAACAGAGACGGATTTCATCTTACGGGATGCGGAGGGGAGCTTGATTATATTCAAAACCCGCTTGCATCCTACAGCCTTTACGCCGATTATTTCTGGTACAAGCTTGGCGATATAATCTGCATCGGAAACAACGATATTCTTTACTATTGCTTCCCGAAGGGGGATCGCGACGTTGTTGCGAAGACCCGTCTTGCGGCTGAGGAGCTTTATAAGATAGTCAGAAATGAGAAGCGCGCGGCGCGCGCTGAATAAAAAGATAACCGTTTTCGCAAGAAAACGGTTATCTTTTTTTGTTTATTCGACTATGCCCATAGCCTTCATCCAGTAGATAACGTGGGATGCAAAGCCGTGGTTGCAGCTTGCGTATGTGCTGGTATGCTCCCAGAGAGTTCCGGTTCTGTCTGCCATGTACTCGAAGTATCCCTTGATGTTATCGTATAGGGTATCCTTAAGTCCGTATCTGTTGAGAAGGTCGAGGCGGAGATAGTTGCCGATAAAGGCGTTTGCAAAATGGATCTCGGGGTATTTTCCGGTTTCCTTTCTGTCATATCCGAAGTCCTTTACCATTGTCTCCCAGAGCCAAGGGTGGCTTTCGGGAGTCGCACAATCAAAGAAGAATGCGTAATACTGGCAGGTCTCAGTGCGTTCGCCTGAGAGGACGAGCTTGCCGTCCTTGCGTACCGCGTTGTCACAATAGAAGCCGCTTTCGGTCATTGACATTTCGTTGATGGTGCCGCGTATTTTCTGAGCCTTTGCTTTGAGCTCGGTGTCAAAGTAGAGGTCGGCAAGGCAATCAAGAAGCTTTGCATATACCATGTTTGATGCGAAGGAAACGTTTCTTACGAGATTGTTTGCCATTGACCACTCGACAAATATCCATGATTTCAGATCCTCTAGGAGTCCGTACTCATTCTCAAAGCCCTTGAAATAGTTATAGAGTGCGTACATTCTTTCCTTCGCGCTGTCGATAAGGGTGCGGTCGCCTGTTCTTTCAAGGTATTCGTTGAGCTCCATTACGTACCACATAGCCCAGTTGGGGATAAAGAGTCCGTCGTGCTGATTTGAGGGGTAGCACATGGGGAGCATGCCCTCCGGAACGTCGGTGAAGGGGTCTGCCATAATGAAGTTTGACAAGAACTGCTTTTCAACAGTCGATCCGCCCGTGAGGACTCTTTCAACGCGGGAGGTAAAGAAGCTGTCGCAGAGCCAGCCTGCGCGCTCGCGCGAGGGACAGTCCATATAAATATCGGTTGTATTGTTTCTGAAGGTAAGCACCGCCGCATCATATATCTTCTCCATTACCTTATCGTCGGAAAGGAATTTGGTCTTGATGAGGGATGCGGGGAAGGCTACCTCGCGGAGCTTGAAGCTCTTTACGGTGAGCCTTCCGCTCTTGGATATGAGCTTGAGGTAACGCATAACGTAGGGCTCTGCGCTGATGATCTTATAGCTGCCCTTTTTCGCAATACAGGTAAACACGCTTGACGTATCGAAGCGGAAGCAATCGAGCTTGCCGTCTACAAGTATCTCGTCGAAGATGATGAAAAATTCGCCGCTTTCCTCTACGTCGAGCTCAAGCTCGAAGAGTCCTACGCGGTTCTTGCCCATATCTACGTCAACATAGGTGTCGGGTGCGAGGCGTATTTCATCAATAGTGCCGCTGTATGCTTGGGGCTCGGAGAAGTCCATCATTCCGATCTCTTTGTTTGAAAAATATTCAAGCTCGTCAAGCTTATAGCCCTTATAATTTTTAGTTCCGACAAGCTCGACTGCGCGGTCATACCAATATTTTTCCTTCTCGGAATAAGAGACAGTTCCTTGTCCGGTTATTGCCGCAGGGAAGAGCTTATCGTATTCGCCGTATGGAAGGCAACGGCAGATAAATCTCTTGTCGGCGGTTGCAGAGACCTCAAGCTCGGCTCTGCCCGAGTAATTAAATGCACTCTCTGCAAGCTTATAGTTTTCAACGAAGGTACGCTGATAGGAATATCTGTGCACCTTGGTCATTCTTTCGTCAAGCGAGTGAGCGGTGAAGCCGACGAGGGGAGATGCGGTATGGGCTACTACCTTGTCGCCAACGCTTATCTCTGCGCAAAGGAATGAGGGCTGGTCCGCGTACTGGAAATTAGGTACGTTATAGCCGAATATGCGTATCTCGACGGTATTTTCATCCGCTGTAAGATATTTGTCGAGGCAATATTCATCAACTCTGTAATATCCGTGACCTGCTCTGGCGGGACCGTATGCTACGAAATTCCCGTTTACCAGAATTGTAAATGCGGTAGATCCTGCCAATGCGAGGGTGCAGTTAGCTGCATGACCGACCTTGGATATAAACACAAGCGAGCGGTTTATCGCGTTTTCCGTGCCTTTTTCCCATACGGGAATTGCTTTTTTGAAGGTGTAATTAGTTGTTATCATTTATTGCTTCCTCTCTTTCGCTGAGGTGATTTTTTATTCATTTGAGTCGTCTGCGTCGGAATATTTTTTTATGCCTTCCATTCTTCCTGTGTCACGGAAGCCGTCTATTTCGCCGCGTGTCAAAGCGCCGAAAATGCGGTATTTAAGTCCGCGATTCTCTTTTTCAAGAGTGCGGAGCAGCTGCTTCATTTCCTCGCGCTGGGTCGTTTTATCTGCGGGGCAGGTTGAGGGGACCACGGGGAGGCTGTTTTTATTTGTGAACTCCTTGACGTCCTTTTCGGGCATATAGATCATCGGTCGGATAAGCTTTATGCCAACTCTTGAAAGGTATGTTACGGGGCTGAAGCATCCGAGTCTGCCCTCGAAAAACAGATTGAGCATAAATGTCTCTACAACGTCGTCGAAGTGATGTCCGAGTGCCACAGACGTGCAACCGAGCTCCTTGGCGGCGGTATGCAGTGCTCCGCGGCGCATCTTGGCGCACAGAGAGCAGGGATTTTGCTCCTGTCTTACCTCAAATATGATCTTTGAGATCTCGGTTGGTATTACATAATAGGGAACGTCAAGCTCGGCGCACATCTTGCGTATAGGCTCAAAGTCCATTCCCTCAAAGCCCATATCGATTGTGATAGCGATAAGCTCAAATTTTTTGGGATAGAAACGGCGCAATCCCGCCATGGCGGAAAGCAATGTTAGCGAATCCTTACCTGCAGACACGCCCACGGCGATCTTATCGCCCTCTTCTATCATATTATACTCGTCTATTGCGCGGCGCGTATAGCTGAGTATTCTTTTCATGTTTTCCATTGGGTCATCCTTCTGTGGGAATTATTTGAAGCTCTCGAATGAGCAGGTATCGTAAATTTCCTTGGCATCGGGCGAGAGAATTGCCTTTGCGGCATCCTCGCGGCTTTGGTGAAGTATAAGCGGTCTTGTTACCACAGAGCCCGGTGCCGCGCCCTTTGTTGATTGCACAAGCACCATTGAGGGATCGTTTTTATCGGTTGCGCATACGAATATAATGCGCTTGGGCTCAAGCTTATTTTCTCGGAGCGAGCAGATGAGGTCGCAGAGTCTGTCGGGGCGCCATACGGTGTAAAATTTACCGCCGTGCTTTAAAAGGCGGTATGCGCATGCGCAAAAGTCGGATATGCCGCCGAACACCTCGTGGCGCGCGATGAATTTTTCGTCATGCTCGTTGCGCTTTCCGCTATCGACCTTCATATACGGGGGATTTGCCGTTACGATGTCTGCCTCGCATCCTACGTCGCTTGCGCGAAGCTCTCTTACGTCTGCCTCGATGGCTGTTATAACATCCGAAAATCCGTTTTCCTTTGCGTTACGGTCGATAATGGAGACGAAATTTTTTTGTATTTCCGCCGCATATATCTTTTTTGCTTTCTTTCGTGTGGCGCAGAGGAGAGGGATGATGCCCGTGCCGCTTCCGAGGTCGACCTGAACGGCGTTTGAGCTACCCTTGACGAATGCGGAAAGAAGGTAAGCGTCTGTACCGAAGGTCAGTCCGTTTACCCTTTGAGTTAAAACTATATCGTCGTTTATTGCGGTTTTCTTTTCGCCGTTCGCCATATAGATACCTTTTTAAATTTAAAAAATTAAACGTTATAAAAAAACGCCGGGGAAACGCTATAAAACGATCACCCGGCGAATTTTTGGGTTATGTAAACCCTATAGTGAGGCTTGATTATGCCTGCTGAGGAGCGCCTACGGGGCATGCATCTGCGCAAGAACCGCAGTCGATGCA
>JAZUBI010000166.1:0-1173 GCA_045638385.1 Eubacteriales bacterium | reverse complement strand
CTAAGCGCGCGTATGAAGAGCTTGAAAAGGAAGGCTTCATTTACACCCTTCCGGCAAAGGGATGTTACGTTGCGCCGAAGAACATAGAGCTTTTACGTGAGGAAAACCTAAAAAGGATCGAGGAACATATTGAGCAGATCGTGGGGCTCGCTGCATCGTGCAATTTGAGCCGTGACGATATTATTGAAATGATTACGTTCGGTATGGAGGAACAAGAATGAACGCACTTGAAATAAAAAATGCAAGTAAATCCTTTTCGGGATTTTGCTTGGACAATATCAGTCTTACTTTGCCAAGCGGTTGTATTATGGGGCTTATCGGTGAGAACGGCGCAGGTAAAAGCACGACGATAAAGCTCATATTGGATATGCTTCATAAGGATAGCGGAACAATTACGATACTCGGCAAGGATAACGGAAAGAACATATCACTTATCAGAGAAGATGTCGGTGTCGTAATGGACGAGATTGGTATGCCGGAATGCTTGACTGCAAAGCAGATCGGCAAGGTTATGAAGCATACGTTTCGTAATTGGAATGAGGCTGAATATGCCCGACTTCTTCAAAAGTTATCCTTGCCCGATAATAAGCCTTTCAAGGATTTTTCGCGCGGTATGAAGATGAAGCTCGGTATTGCCGTTGCGATGTCACACGGTGCAAAGCTGTTACTGCTTGATGAGCCGACAAGCGGACTCGATCCCGTCGTGCGCGACGAGGTAGTGGATATGATTACGATTTTACAAGGGATGAAAACCACTCCATTCTCATATCCTCGCACATTGTCAGCGACCTTGAAAAGCTCTGTGACTATGTGGCGTTTTTGCATAAGGGTAAGCTATTGCTTTGCGAGGAAAAGGATGCGCTTTTATCCGAATACGGTATCATTCATTGTACGGTAGAGCAGCTTTCGGAGCTTAACAAGGAAGTAATAAAATACAAAAAAGAAACACCCTATGGCGCTGAAGCTATCGTACCGAGGGGAGATGCGCCCGAGGGTTTCAAGTTAAGTCCGATAAGCATTGAGGAACTGTTCGTATTTATGGTAAAGGAGGCGAAATGATATGAAAGGTCTATTGTTGAAAGATTGGTACATGATGAAAAAATATTGTAGATATTATCTTTTCGTTAGTATCGGATTTATCATTCTCTCTATGATGAGCAGCGGAAATATGTT